>JAJXYI010000222.1 GCA_021780625.1 bacterium
GTTCTGCGCCAGGGATTGGCCCGCAAACGACGGGAGAATGGGGCGAAAAACCGGATCGAGGGGGCGAAACGTCTTTACGACGGAAGGGATGGGGAAACCGAAGCCAACAAAGTTGTGCGTTCCAGAAAATCGGCCTGTCCCTGTTGTGCCTTCGGGAAATCGGCCTGTCCCTGTTGTGCCAGTCTTGGGCATGGAGAGTCGTTGCCTCTGCCGCGAACGGGGCGGCGGTTAGCTATCACGGCCCGGCGGTCCAACGGCTGGGAGGGACTGTCCGTGGTGGAAAAAGGCCGGCGCTGACGGGCGCGTCACTTCTTCTTGTTGAGGGCGGCGCTGAACCAGTCGTTCTGGAGGGTCTGGGGGGCGGAGGGGCGGGAACCGAAGGAACCGCCCGAGGGGCGCGCCGAGGGGCCGCCGGGGGAACGCTGGGAGCTGGCGCCTGGAGCCGTGCGCGCGCCGAGCTGCGGGTTGGTCTTCATCGACAGGGCGATGCGCTTGCGCGGCAGGTCCACCTCGACGACGGTCACCGTGACCTTCTGTTGCGGCTTCACCACCTCGGCCGGGTCCTTCACAAAATTGTCGGAGAGCTGGCTCACGTGGACGAGGCCGTCCTGGTGCACGCCAATATCCACGAAGGCGCCGAAGGCGGTGACGTTGGTGACTATGCCCGGAAGTTTCATGCCGGGGCGCAGGTCCTCGGGCTTGTGCACGCCGGCGTCGAAACTGAAGGTCTCGAACTTCTGGCGCGGGTCGCGACCGGGCTTGGCGAGCTCGGTCATGATGTCGTTGAGCGTTGGAAGGCCGAATTTCTCGGTGACGTACGACTCGAGCCTGATCTTTTTGCGCAGTGCGGGCTCGCGGACGAGGTCGGCGACGGTGACGCCGAGGTCGGCCGCCATCTTCTCGACGACGGCGTAGCTTTCGGGGTGGACAGCGGAGGCGTCGAGCGGGTTGGCCGCGTCGCGGATGCGAAGGAAGCCGGCGGCCTGTTCGAAGGCCTTGGGGCCGAGTCGGGAGACCTCGAGCAGTTCGGAGCGGGAGGCGAAGGGGCCCTTCTCGTTGCGGCGGGCGACGATGTTGGCGGCGATCGAGGCGTTGAGGCCCGAGACGTAGCTGAGGAGCTGTTTGGAGGCGGTGTTCACCTCGACGCCGACGCCGTTGACGCTGGAGACGACGGTGTCGTCGAGGGAGCGCTTGAGGGCGTTCTGCTCGACGTCGTGCTGGTACTGGCCGACGCCGATCGACTTGGGGTCGAGCTTCACGAGCTCGGCGAGCGGGTCCATGAGTCTCCGGCCGATGGATACGGCGCCGCGGACGGTGAGGTCGTGATCTGGGAACTCCTCGCGGGCGACCTCGCTGGCCGAGTAGATGGAGGCGCCGGATTCGTTGACCATCACGACCGGGAGGGCAGGGGGCAGGCCGAGCGAGCGCACGAAGGCCTCGGTTTCGCGGCCGGCGGTGCCGTTGCCGATGGCGATGGCCTCGACCTGGAAATATTTCACGAAGCCGAGCAGCTTCTCCTTGGCCTCGGAGGCCTCGCGGTCGGGGTAGACGACGTCGTTGTGCAGGAGTTTGCCCTGGCGGTCGAGCATGACGACCTTGCAGCCGGTGCGGAAACCGGGATCGATGGCCATGACGGCCTTCTGGCCGAGGGGGGAGGACAAGAGGAGTTCGCGCAGGTTGTCGGCGAACACCTTGATGGCAGCCTCGTCGGCGCGCTTCTTGGACTCGATGCGCATCTCGGTCTCCATCGCCGGGGCGAGCAGGCGCTTGAAGGCGTCCTGGAGCGCGAGGCGCACCTCGGCGGAGCAGCGGTTGGCGGCGGAGGAGGCCTTCAGGAAAAGCGGGTCGATTTCGGCGAGCGCGGCGATCTCGTCGGGGATCGTGATGCGCATCATGAGGAACAGCTCCTTTTCGCCGCGGCGCATGGCGAGGACGCGGTGGGAGGGAGCCTTTGCGAGCGGCTCGGTCCAGTCGAAGTAGTCCTTGAACTTGGCGGCCTCGGTCTCCTTGCCGGGGATGATCTTCGAGGAGACGACGGCGTTGGATTGGAAGAGGGTGCGCAGGCGGGCGCGGGCGTCCTTGTCGTCGCTCATGCGCTCGGCGAGGATGTCGCGGGCGCCAGCGAGGGCCTCGGACGCGCTTTCGATTTTGAGCGTCTGGTTCTTGCCGTCGTCGGGTTTGTATTCGCGGCCCACATACGCCGACGCCTCCTGCTGCGGGTCGGTGGCGGGGTCCTGGGCGAAGAGCAGCAAGGAGAGCGGCTCCAGGCCCTTCTCCTTGGCGATGGTGGCGCGGGTGCGTTTTTTCGGGCGGTAGGGCTGGTAGATGTCCTCGAGGACGGTGACGGTCTGGGCGGCGGCGATGGCCTTCTCGAGTTCCGGGGTGAGCAGGTTGCGCTCCTTGAGCGAAGCGAGGATGGAGGCGCGGCGCTCGTCGAGCTGGGCGAGCTGCTCGAGCCGGTCGCGCACGGCGGTGACCTGGACCTCGTCGAGGGTGCCGGTGGCCTCCTTGCGGTAGCGGGCGATGAAGGGCACGGTGGCGCCCTCGGCGAAGAGCTGGGCGGTGGCGGCGACCTGGAAGATCTTCAGGCCGAGTTCCTGGGAGATGCGCAGGATGTGCTCGGGGTTGGGCTGCTTCGCGGAGGCGGAGAGTTCGCTCATGCGGAAAGGGGCCGAGTGCAACGCGCCGGCGGCGGCGTGCAAGGTCAAAAGTCGACGGCGCCGACGGCTCAGGCGGTCAGGCGGCTGAAGCGCCGAAACAGCAGCACGGCCGCGCAGGCGAGACCGGCGGCGAGCCCGCCCCACACGCCCAGGGGGCCTATGCCGCGCACGCCCAGCAAATAGCTCACGGGGATCGCGATCACGCAGTAGGAGAATCCGGTGATGAGCGTGGGGATGCGGACATCGGACAGGCCGCGGAGCGAGCCGGTGCCGACGACCTGGGTGCCGTCGAACAGCTGAAAGACGGCGGCGACGATGAGCAGGTGTGCGGCGAGGGTGACGACGGCGGGGTCGTCGATGAAGCCGCGGGCGATTTGGGTTCCGAACAGGGCGAAAACGAGTGCGAATCCGCCCATGACGATCCAGGCCAGTCCGAAGGCGCCCATCCCGATGGGGCGAAGCAGGGCGTGGTTTCCCTGACCGAGGGCCTTGCCGATCCTCATGCTTGCGGCGGTGGCCAGGCCGAGGGGGCACATGAAGGTGAGGCTTCCGCAACTGAGCGCGATCTGGTGGGCGGCCAGCGCGCGGGTGCCGATCCAGCCCATCATGATGGTGGCGGCGGTGAAGGCGCACAACTCGAAGAGCAACTGGCCTGCGCTGGGGATGCCCAGGCGGAGCAATTCAGAGAAGCCGGCCCTGTGGAGTTTCGGCGGGCCGGAGGCGTGGGCGTGGGACCAGGGCCATGCGGGTGCGGAGCGCAGGCGCCGGTGGAGTACGATGGCGAGGCTGGCCAGGGCGGTGGTGCGTGCGACGAGAGTCCCGATGCCCGCGCCTGTCAGTCCGAGCGCCGGAGCCCCGAAGTGTCCGTAGATCAGGATCCAGTTGAGCACGGCGTTGAGGGTGACGCAGGAGAACATGATCGCCATGGGCACGAGCGGCATGCCGAGGGACTCGGCGTATTGGCGAAGAACCTGGAACAGCAGGGCGGGAAGGATGGACGCGGCGATCAGCAGGAAGAAGGGGCGCACGATGGCGACGACCTCGGCTGGCTGACCGAAGAGGTCGAGCCGGGTTGAGAGGGCGGCCATGGTGGCGGCCCCGAGGCTCCCTGCGGCGAAGGCCACTGTGGATCCGTGGGTAAGCCAGGATGCGCAGTCGGAGTCGCGGGCCGCGCCGTGGGATCGTGAGACGAGGATGGCGACGGGCAGGAGCAGGCCAATGCCGGCGAGCAGGAAGAACCCGAAGATGCTTCCTGCGAAGGCGGCGGCGGCGAGCGGCGTGGCGCCGGTCCTGCCGATCATCACGCTGTCGAGCACGCCCATGAGAATCTGGCTGGCAGATCCCAGCGAGATGGGAAGCGCGAGCACCAGCGTGGCTCGGGCTTCCCTGACGATGAGCGAGGTGCGATGGGCGGAGTGCACGGGTTTGGAATCCTGACAACGGCGGGCGGCCTTGGAAAGGCAAGTGGATCGCGGCGCGGGACGGAGGGAATAAAACCGCCTTTGTCGTTGTATCCCGAGGTGCCGCTGCTAGGGCTTTGGCTGCGTTTTTGCACCGGTATGAAGCCCCGCACTGCCGTCCGACCCCTAATCCTCGGCATGATCTATCTGGCGGCCCACTTCGCCGCGGTGCTTGCGTGCCCTGGGGCGAGCGGAGTTTCCGAGGCTGGGCCGCAGCTGGTGTTGGGCGTGGGTGTGGGAGTTGTGGCCGTGGGCGGGCCGTGGTTCGGGATTCTCGTGCTGGCGGCGAATCTGGCCTCGACGTGGCTGGGGACGCCCGCGTGGGCGGGCCAGCTCGGGTATTTCGAGCCGGTGGTGATTGCGCTGGTGTCGCTCTGCTGTGCGCTGGGGCTGCGTCGGGCGCTGGGCCGGGGCATTGCGGTGACGCGCCTGCGGGAACTGGCGGTCTTCGTGGGCATCGTGCTGGCGGGCGCCTGCGTGGCGGCTGCGTTTGGAGCCTGGGCGCTCAGTCAAGGCGGGCCTTACGGGAATCTGACGCGGGGGTCTTTGTTTTTGACGGAACTGGTGACCGACGCATTCGGCGTGCTGCTGGTGGCGCCTGGATTCATTTTCTGGGGTGTTCCGCTGTACGAGGGGAGGCCGGTCACTCCTTTTGCCCTGGAGGATGGGCGGAGGATGTGGGAACTGGCTGCCCAGGTGGCAGCGCTGATGGCCGCCATAGCCGTTGGCCGGAGCACGGACGATCCGGGCCTGGCCAGCCTGCTGGCGCTGGTTGCGGTGCTGTGGATCGGCCTGCGCGACGGTCTTCATCTGAGTGTGCTGGCGGTGATAGTCGTGGTGCTTGGCGAGGGCGGCGTCTTTGCGTCGGGGCCCCTGCCCGGGGCGTTTCGCGTCGAGGACAGCTACGGGCTGATTCTCGTGGGAGTGGCGCTTGGGGTTGGGACTGTGGGAACATCCCACCGACGGCTCCTGATCGCGCTCCGAAAGCGACAGGAGATGCTCAGCGGAGTGCTGCGGGGGTCCAGACTTGGGATGTGGGAGTGGGCGCCGTCCGGGGAGATGCGCTTTGACGAGCAGTGGTGCGGGATGTTCGGCTTTGAGCCGGGAGACGAGGTGGCCGACGAATCTGCGTGGCGCAAACGAGTCCATCGCGAGGACCTCGCGCACGTCTTGTGGCTACGCGACGCCCATTGGAAGGGGCATGCGCCGACCTACGAGGCCGAATACCGATTTCAATGCAAGGATGGCACCTTCAAACACGTGCTCGATCGTGGTGCCGTGGTGGAGCGCGGCGAGGATGGCAAGCCTGTGCGCATGGCCGGGACCTGCCTTGACCTGAGCCTCCGAAAACAGACGGAGGCCGGGTTGCTGAAGGTGGTGGGGATCATGGACCAGGCCGTCGATTACATCGGGGCGGCCGATCTGCAGGGCAGTCTTTTCTATGCCAACCAGGCGCTGATGCGGCTGAGGAACGACACGGACCTTTCCGCGGCCAGGCGGCATCATATTTCCGAATACTACTCGGAGAGCTCCGCACACAAAGTGCTCAGGGAAGGGCTTTCCGCGGCCCTTTCCCGGGGAAGTTGGGAGGGGGAAGTGGAGCTCTCGGACGTCTCGGGGCGGATGATTCCCGCATCGCTGATCCTGGTGCTGCACCGGGACGGGGAGGGGACGCCGGTGTGCCTGTCGTTTGTGGCCCGCGATCTCACCGGAGCGAAGAGGGCCGAGGCAACGGAGCGCATGGCGCTGCAGCGCGAGTTTCGCGCGAGACAATATGAGAGCCTCAGCCGGCTGGCGGGGGGGGTGGCGCACGATTTCAACAACCTGCTGACTCCGATCCTGGGCAACGTTGGCATGGCGGAGATCGAAATCGCGCCGGATTCGCCGGCCCTGGAGTATCTCAAGCGGACCGAGGCGGCGTCGCTGCGGGCGGCGGCTCTGTGCGAATCGTTGCAGCTGTACGCCGGGAAGGGGAGGGGGAACCTGCGGGCCTCGGACCTGAACGCGGCGATCACGGGTGCGCAAGCGGGGCTTCGGAGCATTTCGGGCGACCGGATCGACTACACGTTCGAGCTGGCGGAGGGCCTGCCGGCGATCGCCGCGGACCAGGAGAAGATCCGCCACGCGCTCGAGCTGGTGGTTCGCAACGCCCTGGAGTCCGGAGCCGACGGTGTCGTGAGCGTTAGGATACGCACCAGTCTGGAGGCGGTGGCGGCGGAGGACCTGGCCGACATGTTCACCGCGCCTGAATTTCGTGCTGGCGAGCATGTCGTGCTCGAGCTGAGCGACGACTGCAAGGGGATGAGTTCGGCGACGCTGGACCGGCTGCTCGAGCCGTTCTTTGCGATGACGCCGAGCCAGCAGGGAATGGGTCTGGCGGTGCTGCTGGGGATCGGGATGGCCCATTCGGGCGCCGTGAGCGTGCGTTCCAAGCCATCGGAGGGAAACTGCTTCCGCCTCTATTTTGCGCCGAGCGACGCTGCCGTGCATGGGGCGTCGACGCCGCCGATCGCGCAGGAGTGGCGGGGCGCGGGCCCGGTGCTGGTGGTCGACGACGAGGAGACGGTGCGCCTGGTGGCGACGAACATGCTGGAGAGTCTCGGGTTCATCCCGCTGGTGGCGCGCGACGGGGTCGAGGGCGTGCGGGTGTTCCGGCAGCATGCCACGTCCCTGCGTGCGGTGCTGCTGGACCTCACGATGCCGCACATGGGCGGCGAACAGACCTATGCGGAGATGCGGCGTGTGGACGCCGACGTGCCGATCGTGGTGATGAGCGGCTACAGCGAGCTGGAGATGGAGGGGCGCTTCAAGACCACCGATCCGGCGGGCTTCCTGCGCAAGCCCTTTACCCGCGACATGCTGCGCGCGGTATTACACCAGGTGCTGGTGCGCCGGGCATGACGGGCCTGTTGGTGCGGCGCTATTTGCAAAAAAGCGGATTGTGGCGGATTAGAGGGTCGTGTGGGCGCCGCAATGGCGGGGGCTCGTCCCACGGCACTTGGCCGGCCCGCCGCTGACTAACCGCATCCCGAATTCATGGACACCCTCATCCTTCGCCGTCTATCCCCGTTTGGCCTCTCCGTCGTGCTTTTGATCTTCGCGCCTGTGCTGGGCGCTTCGGAGCGCACCGCGGGGTTCCCGCCCATCGCGGCGGACATCGTCAGGGACCGGATCGACGGCATCGACGTGCTGGCCTACCGCACGGCCGCGCGCGACGCGGTCACGATCGAGGGCTCCCTGCCGGCGGGCAGCGTGTTTCATCCGGCCGACAATGTGGTGGTGCCTGCGCTGACAGCCGAGATGCTCGACAAGGGGACGGCGACGGAGGACAAGGCCATGATCGCGAGGCGCCTCGAGGAAGCGGGCGCGACAATTCGGTACACGGTGGCGCCGGTGACCCTGAGATTTTCCGCGAGGTGCCTGGCCAAGGACCTGCCGCTGGTGCTCTCGGTGCTGGCGGACGAGCTGCGGCGGCCCGCGCTGTCGCGCGACCAATTTGGCCGGGCGAAGGAACAGCTGACGGGCCGTTATTTGCGGCAGATGGAGGACACGCGGTTTCGGGCGGACAACCTTCTCGCTCGGACGCTCTTCCCGGGCGTGCATCCGAATCATCCTGCGAGCGGGGAGGAGCTGTTGTCTGCGCTGGACTCGGTGAAGCTGAGCGAGGTGAAGGCGTTTCACGCCGCGCATTATGGTCCGTCGGGCATGGTGCTGGTGGCGGTTGGGGACGTGGATCCGGTGGAGTTGCGGACCGACATGGCGAAGGATTTCGACGGTTGGACGGGCGGGGGGACAGTGCCCCGGTTTGCAGCGGCGCCGCGGGTGAAAGGTGGGCGCAAAGTTGTCTTCGTGGCCGACAGGTCGAGCGTGAGTGTGGCCTGGGGCGAGGCAGCGGGGCTGCGGCGCGGCGATCCGGACGCGCTGGCCTTCGAGGTGGGAACGGCGATCCTCGGGAAAGGATTTACGGGACGTCTGGCGACGCGGGTGCGCGACGAGGAGGGGTTGAGCTATGACGTTGGAGCCAAGGTGATTTCCGACACTTACTCGGATGGGGAATGGCTTCTGTCGGCGAGCTTTGCTCCGGACCGGCTGGCCAAGGGCATCGCGAGCACGCGCCGCGAGATACTGGCCTGGCATGACCGCGGGGTCACGGCGGAGGAATTGGTGCAGCGCAAGCGCAGCCTGATCAGCTCGTATCGGGTGGGGGTATCGACGACCCGGGGGCTTGCGATGCAGATATTGAGCACGGTGGAACGTGGGGATCCGCTGAGCCGGCTGGACGATTATCCGTCGCGGGTGGATGCCTTGACGCTGGACCAGGTGAACGGGGCGATCCGCCGCGATTTCGATCCCTCGCGACTCGTGCTTGTGGAGGCGGGGACGGTGGACGCGAGAATGCCGCTCATCGATTGAGAGCGGCAGTCAGGTAGCGATGGGCTGGCGCGCCGTGGATGCGGCGCGCGGCATCGGGCTGGCGGGCTAACCTGGATCGAGCACGGCGACGTGGGGCTCGCCGGGAGCCTGGGAGCCGGCCGGATAATAATGGGACAGGCGATCGCCGGCGGCGGCGGCGGCGGCGACGATGCTATCGGGGATCCGACCCGCGTGGAAATCGGACTCGATGGCGCGGCTGACCTCGAGCCAGAGATCGCTGCCGCACTTCTCCTCGACCTCGGGATCCGCGTGGACGGCGAAGGTCCTGGAGCGTGGCGCGAGCAGGATCAGGACCGCGTTGTGCTGTTTGGCGCGGTCGAGCCCCAGGCGGGTGAATTCCCGTGCTGCGGTGTCGATGGGATCGCCCGTGCGCCCTGGGAAGAGGAGCACGCGGATCTCGCTCGAAGTTCTGGATTCCACGCCGGCAAGGGCGTGTACGACTTGGTCGTGTTCGGGAGGACTAAGAAACGGTTGCATGACGGACGAGACAAGGCCGACGAGTTGGGATCTCCGGCCCGGGGTGGGGCTTGGGAGAACTCGGAGCGGCCGGGGTAGATTGAGCAGCGTTGTGACGAAGAGCGGCGGCCTTGGCCACCCTTTTCCGCGCGCCCCGGGGGAGGGACGAATACGCAGGGACGGTGGGGATGGGGCGACCTCAGCCGTCGATCACCGTGTTGGGCAGCTCGTCGGGGTTGTGCGCCTCGGGGGGGAAGTGTTTTGCGAGTTCGCGCCCGGCCTCGAGAACGGCGGCGACGAGGCCGTCGGTGAAGCGGCCCTCGCGGAACTGCGTCTCCATCGCCGCGGCGACGTTGCGCCAGAACTCCTCGCCGCATCTCTGGTGGATGGCCTTGTCGCCGTGGATCGCGAAACAGCGCGAGTTGGGTGCGACGAAGATCAGCACACCGTGGCGGTGGGCGGTGCGGTGCATGCCCAGGCGGGAAAATTCGCGGGCTGCGCGATGGATGGGGTCCTCCGTGCGATCGGGGGAGATCATGACGCGGATTTCGCCGGACGTGGTCTTTTCGGCCTCGGCGATGGCGTGTTCGATGCGTTGGTGTTCGAGCTGATTGAGAAAAGGTTTCATGGGATCACCAGCTTCCTCCTGCGCCGCCGCCGCCGAAACTGCCGCCGCCGCCGGAGAAGCCTCCTCCTCCGAAGCCGCCGCCGCCGCCCCCGCCGCCGCCGAAGCCACCCGGCCAGATCCAGGGGCCGCCGAGGCCGGAGCCGGAGCCGGTGTAGACGTGGGGACGGGCGCGGCGCCTGAAAATGCTGCCGAGCAGGCCGAACACGACGAACATGAGGAAGACGAAATTGCCGAGCCCGGACAGGCTGGTGGAGCCGTCGGCGTGGGTGCGTCCGGTGCCCTTGAACTCACCGCGCACGGCCTGCATCATCGCATTGACGCCCGCTGCGAGGCCTCCCGCGTAGTCACCCGCGCGGAAATGCGGTTTGATTACGCCATCGATGATCTGCTGGGCGAGCGCATCGGTCAACACGGGTTCGAGCCCGTATCCGACCTGAATATACATCGTGTGGTTTTTGACGAAGACGAACAGGATGGCGCCGTTGTCGCGGCCCTTCTGGCCCGCGTGCCAGCTCTGGGCGACGCGCACGGTGTAGTCCTCGATCGAGGAATCCGACTGCATGCTCGGGAAGACCGCGACGAGGAGCTGGTCGGAGGTTTCGCGTTCGAACTGCTGAAGGGCGCGGTTGATCTGCGCGGCGGTGCCGGAGTCGACCAGGCCCGCATAATCGTTGAAATACGCGGTGGGCTTGGGCGGGAGGGTTTCGGCGGCTCGTGCGGAGGGAAGGAGGAGGACGACGAAGGTGGCGGCGAGGACTGCGAGCAGGGAGCGCAGCCGGCCCGCGACGGGGAAAAGGGGAAGTGAGAACGTCACGGGTTTCGGGGGGAGGGGATGGACCGGCTCACTTCTTGTCGTTGAAATCGAACTTCACCGAGGGAGGGGTTTGGGCGGTGGGGGTGGCGGCGAAATAGGGTTTTTCCTTAAACCCGAGGGCGGCGGCGAAGAACACGGCGGGCACGGTCTTGATGGAGGCGTCGTAGGAGAGGACTGCCTCGTTGAAGCGGCGACGTTCGACGGCGATGCGGTTTTCGGTGCCTTCGAGCTGGGCCTGTAGCTCCTGGAAATTGGCGGTGGCGCGGAGTGAGGGGTAACGTTCGCTGACGACCATCAGGCGGGACAGGGCGGAGGAGAGCTGGCCCTGGGCCTTATCGAAGGCGGCGAGTTGCGCTGCGCTGGTGGGAGCCTGGGCGGCGTTGATCGTGAGGCGGCCGACGGAGGCGCGGGCGTTGGTGACTTCGACGAGGGTGGATTTCTCGAAATTGGCGGCGCCGGAGACGGTGTTGACCAGATTGGGGATCAGGTCGGCGCGGCGTTGGTAGACGTTCTGCACCTGTGCCCACTGGGCGTCGACGGTCTGCTGCTTGGTGACGAGACTGTTATAACCGCCGACGGCGACGGCGCCGAGCGCGATGAGCCCGACGACCACGATTCCTAGCGCGATGAGGAAGGCTTTCATTGAGGAAACGAGGTAACCGAACCTGTGAGCAAGGCAAGCGGTCCGTCTTTACAATCGCCGCGGGCCCTTTCCAGAAATGCGGGGATTCTTGCGCTTCGGAGGGCGCGGGCTTCCTTGCCGGATGCCCAATCGCCTCGCCGCCTCCGCGTCTCCGTATCTGCGCCAGCACGCTGACAATCCGGTGGACTGGATGCCCTGGGGGGAGGAGGCCTTTGCGCGGGCGCGGGCGGAGCACAAGCCGATCTTCCTGTCGGTGGGCTACGCAACCTGCCACTGGTGCCACGTGATGGCGCGGGAGTCGTTCGAGTCCCCAGCGATTGCGGAGCTCCTCAACCGGCATTTCGTGAGCGTGAAGGTGGACCGTGAGGAGAGGCCGGATGTGGATCGGGTGTACATGGCCTACGTGCAGGCGATGACGGGGCGGGGTGGTTGGCCGATGAGCGTGTGGCTGACGTCCGAGTTGAAGCCGTTTTACGGCGGGACCTATTTTCCGCCGGACGACCGGCACGGCCAGGCGGGATTTGCGCGCATCCTGCAGGCGATCGCGCGTGGCTGGGAGGTGGACCACGCGGAATTTGTAGGAGAGGCCGAGCGGGCCTATCGGACGATCGGAGCGCATCTGGCCGAGCACGCGATCGCGTCGGGACGTCCGCTGGACGCGGACACCGCGCTGGTGGACGGGGTGTACGCGAAGGGGTATGCGGGGCTGCGCGGGACCTTCGACCGGCGGCGGGGCGGCTTTGGCGGGGCTCCGAAGTTTCCCCAGCCGGGCAACCTGCTGTTCCTGCTTGAGTTCGCGTCGGCGGCCCGGGAGGGTGGCGAAGCCCGGGAGGCGGTGCGCATGGTGGAGGACACGCTGGCGCACATGAGCCGCGGGGGGATCCACGACCACGTGGGCGGCGGGTTTCACCGGTATTCGGTGGATGAGGACTGGTTTGTGCCGCACTTCGAAAAGATGCTGTACGACCAGGCGCAGCTCGCCTCCGTGGCGCTCGAGACGCGGCGCGTGACGGGCGACGAGCGGTACGCCTGGCTGGCGCGCGACATCATCGAGTACGTATGCAGGGACCTTGCGGATCCGCAGGGGGGCTTTTATTCGGCGGAGGACGCCGACTCGGAGGTGCCCGGAGGGGCCGCGGGCGAGCATCGCGAGGGGGCCTTTTACCTGTGGAGCTGGGGGGAGCTCGGACGCGTGTTGGGCGACGGCGCGGCGTTCGTGGCGGATCACTTCGGGGCGAGGGAGGGTGGAAACGTGCTGCCCGAGCGTGATCCCCAGGAGGAGTTTCGAGGACTCAACCTGTTGGCCCAGGCGCGTCCGCTCGGGGAGACGGCGGCCCTGCATGGTCTCGCGCCCGAGGAGGCGGTTGGGCGTGTGGCGGACGCGCTGCGGCGCCTGCGGGTGGCGCGGGCAGGGCGTC
Organism: bacterium; assembly: GCA_021780625.1. The sequence continues at coordinate 12,514 of JAJXYI010000222.1, forward strand.
CCCGGCCCCTGTGCGACCGGAAGATCGTCACGGCGTGGAACGGACTGATGCTTTCGGCCCTGGCGAGGGCGGCGGTGACGCCGTCGGAGGTTTTTGCGGAGCGCTGGGAGGGCGGCGGTGCGGGGAGGGACCTGTGTATGGCGGCGGCCGGGCGCTGTGCGGAATTCCTGTATCGGGAGTTGTGGGACGCTGGAACGGGGCGCCTTCTGCGCTCCTGGTGTGGCGGCGTGCGCGGGGCCGCGGCGGTGGCGGAGGACTATGCCTTCCTGATCCAGGGGTTGCTCGACCTGCACGAGGCGGACTTCGAACCGCGTCGGCTGGAGTGGGCGGTCGCGCTTCAGGAGCGGATGGATGCGGAGTTTTACGACGAAGCGGGCGGCGGATATTACAATTCGGCGGCGGGGGCTTCGGACGTGGTTCTGCGGCTGAAGGAGGATTACGACGGGGCGGAGCCTGCGTCGAGCAGCGTGGCGGCCAGGAACCTGTTTCGCCTGGCGGCGCTTTTCGACCGGCCCGAATGGCGCGAGCGCGGGATGAGGACCCTTGCGGCGTTCCGGAGCCGGTGGGAGGCGATCCCCCAGGCGATGCCCGCGATGCTGCTGGCGCTGCGCTGGGCGGCGGAGCCGTCTGCGACGCGCGTGGTGCTCACGGGTGATCCGGGGGCGTTCCAGGTGTTTGCCGATGTGGCGCGTGCGGTGTTGCGCGGACCCTGCGTGCTCGCGGGGAACCTTTCGCGGGAGGGAGACGGTGTGGAGGAAAAAGGAAAGGCGCAGGCGCACGTGTGTCGTGGCTTTGCCTGCGAAGCTCCGGTGAACTCGGCGGAGGCGCTCCGGGCGCTGCTCGAAGGCGCGTGAAAGCGCCTTGCCCCGACGGGAGGATCGTGCATGCAATCCACGGATGCGTTGCCTTCGCCTCCTCCTCCTCGGCCTGACGGCCGCCCTGTTCGTCGAATCGGTCCCCTCGCTTTTCGCTCAGTTCGATCCGCTTTCCTTCAAGGACCAGGCCATCGTCGACAAGCGCTGGCCCAACGCCAAGCGCACGATCACGGGTTTGCGCTACGTCATCACCGAAAAGGGGCACGGCGCTCCGGCCCGGCCGGGAGACATGGTCAGCGTGATCTACAAGGGTATGCTTCTTGACGGCACGGTTTTCAACGAGTTCATGGATCCCTCGAAACCGTTCACTTTCCGCCTCGGGCGCGGGCAGGTGATCGACGGCTGGGACCAGGGTCTGAGACTGATGAGCGAGGGGACGACGATGACGCTGATTGTCCCCTACGAGCTGGGGTACGGCACGCTGGGCAATCCGCCGGCGGTGCCGCGCGAAGCGACGCTCGTATTTGAAATCACGATGCTGAAGATCCAGCGCGAAGCTCCGCCTCCGCCGTTGCCGCCGGAGCCGAAAAAGAAGAAGCACTGGTGGCAGTTCTGAGGAAGCGCGCCTGCTGAACGACGAAAAACCCGCCGGGTCTCCGGCGGGTTTCGTGTTTCGAGGGGGAGGGACGCGGCCCGGATCAGCGCCAGTTCAGCAGCAGGCGCGTGTAGTAGGTCGTGTCGAGGGCCTTGCGGCCTGGCTGGGGCCGGCTGGTGTAGCTGTTGCTCACGCCCACGCGCAGCATCCAGAACCCGACCGAGATGGGGATGTCGATTCCGGTGTCGTGCTGGATGCGGTAGTCCGAGAAATTGTCGAAGGAGGGCAGATACTGGAGGTCGGTG
>JAJXYI010000469.1 GCA_021780625.1 bacterium
AACGTGCTGCGCCAGACGCCGCGCTGCCCGAGGAAGTCCTGAGCCGGCCGACGATGCATCCTGATTCCCAGCGCGATCTCCAATTCGAAACCTGCTTCTTCGAGTCGATCCTGAGGCGCGATCGCAGCTACGCGCAGGTCATCGAAATCCTCGGCGGACTGTACACGCAGCAGGGCCGCGTGGCGGACGGGCTCAAGATGGACCGCCGGCTCGTCCGGCTGCAGCCGAACAACGCCACCGCACACTACAATCTCGCCTGCAGCCTCGCGCTCATGAAGCGCCGCCCCGAGGCCCTTCGCGCCCTCGCTCGCGCCATCGAACTCGGCTACCGCGACTGGGGCTGGATGGCCAAGGACAAGGACCTCGACATCCTGCGCGACCACCCCGAGTACCTGCGCCTGGTCGAGGAAGTCCGTCACCAGCGCCGCCGCTGAGCGGCCGGTCGACACCGAGCCGCGGAACCCGGCTCGCTCCGGACGGTCCGCTGAGGGCCCGGTTGCATTCCCGCCGGATTTGCATCCCCGTATCCGCATATTCACGTCACTCCACCCGCACCAACCCGCTCCCGTTCCATGAGATTCCTCTCCCGGCTCCTCCTGATCCTTCCGCTCGCCGCAGCCCTCAGCGCTCGCGCACAGGTCGAAACCTACCGGATCGACCCCGTCCACACCTCGATCGGCTTCTCGATCCGGCACTTCGTCAGCCGCGTGCAGGGCTCGTTCACGAAGGTGCAGGGTTCGATCACCGTGGACCGTTCGGACATGGCCAAGAGCAGCGCCGAGGCCACCATCCAGGCCGCCTCCGTATTCACCCACGTGGACCGCCGCGACGCGGACCTGCGCTCGCCTCATTTCTTCGACGCCGCCGTCTTCCCCACCTTGACCTTCAAGAGCACCTCGTGGAAGCAAACTTCGGAAAACCACTACGACGTGGCCGGCACCCTGACGATCCACGGCGTGACCAAGCCCGTCGTGCTGAAGGTCGAGTGCCTCGGCTTCGGCACGGGCATGCGCGGCATGAAGCTCTCCGGCTGGCATCTCACCACCACCATCGACCGCCGCGACTTCGGCATCAGCGGCTACCAGGGCATCGTCGGCAACGACGTCGACATCTCGATCGACGTCGAGGCGGACCTCGTGAAATAGCCACCGCTCCCGCACCGGCGACTCCGTAACCGGAATCGTCCTACACCCTCCCCGCGGGTCTGCTGCCGGGAAAGGGAATATCGGACCCAGGCTTCGCCCGCCGTTGCCTTTCTCGGCGTCCTCTGCGTCTCTGGGATTCAACCCCACCTGCTTTGTCCGGGATGAATCGCCGCCAATTTATCGCCCTCGGAGCCGGAGCCCTGCTGGCCGCGCGCACGCGCGGACTCGGCGCGCTGGCTCCGGAACCGTCACGCGCCCCGGCCTTCACCACGGCGAACCGGCGCTGGCAGTCCGCCTATGACCAGGCGCTCGCCGTGCTCGCCGACAACGTCCGAATCCTGCCCCGCTACCCGGAGCCCGTCCTGATCGAAGGCTCGGTTTACAAGGGCATCTGGATGGAATGTGGTCCACACGAGGCCCTGGTTTACCGAAAGTTCAGTCCTGACGTCGCCCGCAACAGTCACCTGGTCTTCTTCGCGCTGCAGCACGCCGATGGGCAGCTGCCCGCCAACAACAAAATTTCTGAAACCGGCTTCGGACAAATCCAGATGGTGGTGCCCATCGCCGCCACGGCCTGGGAGCTCGCACGCGCCACCCGCGACGAGGAGCTGCTCCACACCGCCTACGCGTCGTGCTCCCGCTGGGACGCCTGGCTCGAACGCCATCGCATGACCCACGGTGCCGGCCTGGTCGAGGGTTTCTGCACCTACGACACCGGCAACGACAACAGCCCCCGCTGGGCGGGTCTGCCCAACCAGTGCCCGCACGCCGACGCGCGTCTCTGCCCGCCGATTTCCTCCCTGCCACGCCTCTGTCCGGACCTCTCCGCCACCACCTACGGCGGGCGGATCGCACTCGCCGCGATGGCTCGCGCCCTTGGACAAAATTCCGAGGCCGACCGCTGGACCGAACGCGCGGACGCTCTCCGCAAGGCGATCCTCGCCAAACTCTATTCGCCCGAGGATGGCGCGTTCTACGACCTCGACGCCCACGATCGCTTCGTTCGCATTCGCAGCGAAATCATCACGCGAGTCTGCGGCGAACACGTCCCCGACCAGGCGCTGTTCGACTCTCTGTGGGCGAGGCAGATTCACAATCCCGAGGCCTTCTGGGCGCCGTATCCATTTCCCTCCGTCGCCCTCGACGACCCCAGGTTCGTCCGGCCCATCCCGCGCAACTCCTGGGGTGGAGCCGCCCAGGCCCTCACCGCCTTGCGCGCGGGCCGCTGGCTCGATCACTACGGCCGGCCTGCGGAATTCGCGCAGATGATGGACCGGTGGTGCGAGGCGATCCAGTGCGACATGAGCTTCCGCCAACAACTCGACCCGCTCACCGGCGCCTTCACCCAGGCCGACGCGCCGGGTTACTCGCCCTGCGCCCTGGTGATGATGGACTACACCTGGCGTCTCGCCGGCATCCACGAGGAGCCAGGCGGGATCCACTGGAATATCCGACCCGGCCATCCCGCCTCGGACGCCGCCCGCTTCCGGCTGCCGACCGACGCAGGTCCTGAGGCCGCGCTCGATTACGATGCCCGCGGAGCCCGACTTTCGCTCGGCGGCCGGCCTGTGGGTCGCATCGACTCCGGCACCGTCCGGCTTGTGACCGACACCCAGGGCCGCCCCCTGGCCCTGGTCGGCGTCGCCTCCAGCCCCCAGTCGATCGAGCTCCGACTCGCCGGCCTGCCTCCGCGCACACTCGCAGTCCACGCAAACGAGCGGATCTCGCTCCAGGGATAACACCATCGGCGGCAAATGAGGCTGGCCTCGGCCGGGGCCTCTTTTTATTTTCTCAGGCGCCCTACCAGCCTCCGCGATTGCCCGCGGTCTCTCTGTTCGTCCGCCCGACCTTGCGGGCGCCGAGCCGCGCGCACACCCGAGCCCGCCCCTTTTCCCCTCCCATGCGCAAACTCCTCGCCTTCCTCGTCCTGACCGCCGGCTTCGTCGCCTGCGGCCATGCCCAGCAAACCGACAACCGCCTCGACTTCGCCTTCGCCCAGCTGAAGAGCAACGGAGCGGGCCCCTTCGCCCGCGCCCTGTTCGTTTCCAACCCCACAGCAGCTCAACAGCTCGAAACCCAGCTGGGCCCGCTCGTATCCAACGGCGGCGGATACATCGGGTACGATGTCCTGAGCCGAAAACCGCTCACCAGCCGAATCGACCGATATATCGTGGCGATCTACTACGAGAAGTACCCTGTCTTCCTGCGCATCGACTCCTACCGCTCGTCGGAGGGGCGTCTCTTCCTGCCGGCGATCGTCTCCCTCGATGCCGACAAGATCCTTCCCGCCGAGACCCTTGAGGTGACCGGACGCTGACTACGCACAGGTCGTTGCCTCCGCGTCG
>JAJXYI010000266.1 GCA_021780625.1 bacterium
TCGGCGGCGGCGGCGTGCGCGGTGGCTGGGGAACCTCCTCCCACCTGACCGTCGACGACGCCCTCGCCATCCAGCGCGAGGTCCCCGGGGCCGTCGCCGTCAGTCCCGTCATCTTCGACCACTCCCAGGTGATCGGCGACGGCCAGAATTGGTACACGTCGGTCATCGGCGCGGGCCCCGACTACGCCGAGATCCGCAACTGGCCCGTCGCCGAGGGATCCTTCTTCGGAGAGAGCGATGTCCGCAGCATCGCCAAGGTCGCGGTCGTGGGAAAGACCATCGTCGATGAGCTCTATCCCAACGAAAACCCGCTCGGGAAGGTCATCCGCATCCGCAACCTTCCGTTCAAGATCATCGGCGTGCTGGCCCCCAAGGGCTTCAACCTCTTCGGACAGGACCAGGACGACATCGTGATCGTGCCCTATACGAGCCACATGAAGCGCATCTCGAAGCGGACGTACATCAACTCGATCATGATCGAGGCCGTCTCCGAAAAGGAGATACCGCTGGTCCAGCAGAGCATTTCCGACCTGATGCTTCAGCAGCACAACGGACGTGCGGGCGATTTCACGGTCCGAAACCAGGTCGAACTGGCCCAGACGGCGACGGCGACGTCGCAGATCATGACCATGCTTCTTGGCGCCATCGCGAGCGTTTCACTGGTGGTCGGTGGCATCGGCATCATGAACATCATGCTGGTCAGCGTGACCGAGCGAACCCGGGAAATCGGCATCCGACTCGCGGTCGGTGCGCACGGGCGCGACGTGCTCATGCAGTTCCTGACCGAAGCGGTGATCCTGAGCTCGCTGGGCGGACTCCTCGGCGTGGTCCTGGGCATGGTGTGCTCGCAGCTCGTCTCCAAATATCTCGGTTGGCCCGTCCTGGTCTCCAGTTCGTCGGTGGTCATCTCCTTCGGGGTGAGCGCGGTCGTGGGCGTATTCTTCGGATTCTATCCGGCGCGCAAGGCGGCCCAGCTGGATCCGATCGACGCGCTTCGGTACGAGTGAGTCCGGGCTGGCGTTCCGGTTCACCCGGACAAGGACTCGCGCCTGAAAAACGCAGTTGAACCGTGGGGGCACTGACCTCCAACTGCGTGGGCTAGGATGATTCGCCACGTCGCCGCATTTCTCGCCGCGTCCGTCTGCCTCTTCGGCTTCGGCATACCCGAGGCTTCCCGACTCATCGCCGCGAAACGGGTGCCCGAGGCCAGGGTGGTGCTGGAGCGGTACCTCGCAGACCATCCGCGCAATGTGGATGCGCTCGTCCAGCTCGGCTCGTGCGACGAACTGATGCAGGACTGGCCCGCGGCCGTGGACGCGTTCGGGAATGCCGTGGCCCTGTCTCCGCGCCGCGCGGACGTGCAGTTCGCCTATGGCAAATCGTGCCTGCGCGTGGCACGAGATCGGAAATCGCTGACGCTCCTGCACCGCGGACGCGAAGCGCTCCAGGAGGCGATCCGGCTCAATCCCCGCCTGGTGGGTCCGCACGAGGTGCTCGTTGCATTCTACAGCTCCGCCCCCTGGTTCGTGGGAGGCAGCATGGAAAAGGCCCGCGCGGAGGCCGACGCCCTTGCGCGCATCGACCCCGACCGGGGCCTCGTCGCCCGCGTGCTGCTGTGCGAAAAACAGGGCGACACGGTGCAGGCGTATTCACTCTGCCATGACGCTCGGACACTGCGGCCCGGCGACTACACCGCGGCCTACGAACTGGGCCGCATCGTTGCGAAAACCGGCCTGCACCTCGATGAGGGCGCCCAAGCGCTGGAGTCCTGCCTGCGACTCTCCCGCGGACGCCCCCACGCCGACGTCGCAGGGATCCACCTGTACCTCGGGCTGATTCGGAAGGCACAAGGCAGGCTGGACGAAGCCCGCGCGAGCTTTCGCGAGGGTCTCGCGCTTTCGCCCGGCGACACCCGCCTCACGCGGGCCCTGGCTGCGCTTGAAAGCAAATGACAGGCAACAGCGTGCGACACGCGTTCGCGGGAAAAAAGCTTTGAACCAGACTGTGGCGGAAGGGTAAAAAGAACCCCTGCTTTCGATGCCGTTGCCCAGACGCAAGAGGCGTTCCTACCTCCCCTTCCTCCTCGAGTTGCCCGTCGCATTTCTCGCGCAGATGCTTTATCGCGTCCGCACGCGGGGCTCCGACAAGATCCCGTCAACCGGCGGGTTGTTGATGGTCGCGAACCATCTGTCCTACGTGGACTCGCTGCTCATCCAGCTCGCCTCGCCACGGCCGGTGCGGTTCGTCGGCTACGAGGCCTTTGCCCGGGCGAGCAGCCTCCTGCACTGGGCCTTCCGGGTCACGCGCATGATCCCAATCTCGCATGCGCGCCCGCTGACCGGCACGAGGGCCGTGGTTCGCGCCCTGCGCGCCGGCGAGGTCGTCTGCATTTTCGCCGAGGGAGGAATCTCGCGGGTTGGTCAACTGCTGGCACTGCGGCCCGGATTCGAGACGATGGCGCGAAAGGCGGGCGTCGAGGTCATGCCCGTGTTTCACGACGGCATCTGGGGCTCGGTGTTCTCGTTCGCGGGAAACAAATACATCTGGAAGTCGCCACGCCTGATGCCGACCGACGTGTTCGTGAACTTCGGCGACCGCATTCCGGCCGACGGGGCGGATCCAGCCACCGTGCGCAAGGCGCTCCTCGACCTGGGAGCCGAGGCCTTCATGGAGCGCCCCGTGCTGCGCCGCAACCTGGCCCGCGAAGCGGTGCGGGCGCTTGCGAAGCGGCCCCATCGCGTCGAGATCGTCGACCTCTCCGCCGAGCGCCGGGAAGTCCGCGCAGCGCAGCTGCTCGCGGCGGCGGCCGTGCTGTCGCGCCACATCGCCGCGACCATCCCCGATCGGCGCGTCGGCATCGTCCTGCCCCCGGGAGCGGGAGCGACCATCGCGAATCTCGCCGTCTCCTGCGCCGGCAAGGTCCCGGTGAATCTCAACTTCACCGCAGGCCGCGCCGCACTCGAGGCCAGCCTGCGAGTCGGCGACGTGCGGACGATCCTGACCGCGGACGCCGTGAAGGCCAAGTTTCCACAGTTCCCCTGGACCGAAGACACGAGGGACCTGCGCTCGGAAATCGCTGCGGCGGGCGGGAAACGTGCGATGATCCCGTGGCTCGTCGCCGCGTACTGCCTTCCCAACCAATGGGTGCCGGCCCTGCTCCGGCTGCCCAGGAACGGAGACAACGACGAGGCCACCCTGCTGTTCACGAGCGGCAGCTCCGGGGAACCCAAGGGAGTCATCCTCTCCCACCGAAACATCCTGGCCAACTGCTGGCAGGTGTCGTCGACCTCGATCCTCCCCGACACCGCCACCCTCGTCGCCTGCCTGCCTGTGTTCCACAGCTTCGGCTGCACGGTGACGCTCTGGTATCCGATCCTTCGGCGCTGCCGGGTGGTAACGATTCCGAGCCCGCTCGACACGCGTAAGATCGTCGAAGCCATCCGCGACGAGAAGGCCACCGTCATGATCGGGGCGCCCCCGTTCATCCG
>JAJXYI010000637.1 GCA_021780625.1 bacterium
CCTACTACTACCTCAGCGTCGCGATGCCGCACAGCCTCGCCGTCATCGGCACGGTCGTCACGCTCGAGAAGTTCGCCTTCGGCTTCGGATCCGTCGGCCACATGCTCTACATGATGCAGCAGATCGCCCCGGGAAATTTCAAGATGTCGCACTATGCGTTCGCGACCGGCGTGATGGCGGCGACCAAATGGGGCACGGGCACGATCAGCGGCTTCGTGTACGACGCCGTGTCACGGTCCTACCCGCATTTCTTCCTGGTCGTCGTGCTTCTCTCGATACCGCCAATCGTGCTCGCGAAGTTTGCGCCCTTCCCCCAGCCGGACTCCGCCTCGGAACCCGCGCCGACGACAGGCCATTGAAACCGGCTACTCGTAGCGGAGGGCCTCGATCGGATCGAGCGACGAGGCCTTCCACGCGGGGTAGAAGCCGAAGCCGACGCCGATCACCGTGCAGACTCCCAGGCCCACGCCGACCCAGGTCCACGGAAACACCACCCCGGTGTGCATCAGCAGCGCGACGGCGTTGCCCGCGCCCACCCCCAGCAGGATCCCCACCAGGCCGCCCGCGATCGAGATCGCAACCGACTCGATCAAAAACTGGCTCAGGATGCTGTGCTTGCGCGCGCCGATCGACTTGCGCACGCCGATCTCCTTCGTGCGCTCCGTCACGCTCACGAGCATGATATTCATGATGCCCACGCCCGCCGCCAGCAACGCGATGCCGCTGATCACGAACGAGCCCATCGAGAAAATGTCGGCCACCTTCGCGAACGCGGTCAGCAGCGAGTCGTTCGAATAGAGCTCAAAGTCGTTGTCATCCTCCGGACGGAGCCCGCGCGCAATGCGCATCGCAGTGATCGCGTGGTCCACGGTCTCGTTGTACATCGTCTGGCTCGGAGCCTGGGTCGCGATGTTCACCGTCCGCCCCTCGGCGCCAAAGTCCGCGAAAAAGCGGGTGATGGGCACGATGATGATGTCGTCCTGACTCTGGCCGAACGACTGCCCCTTCGGCGCAAAGGTGCCGACCACCGTGTAGACGCGTCCGTGGACCTTGATGGCCTTTCCAAGCGGATTCTCGGCCGGGAACAGGTCCTTCACGATGTCGCTTCCAATCAGGCACACCGGGCGCACCATGTCGCTGTCTTCGCGGCGCAGGTTACGGCCGAGGTTGATCGTGTACTGGTTCGCGAGGATGAAATTCTCGTCGCTTCCGCCCAGCGTGATCCCTGGCGTCGTCTTGTGGCCGCCGTACACCGCCTGCGCTCCCTGGGAAAAGACCTTCAGGCAGATCACGTTCGAGTAACCGCGCATGAGCTCCTTGTAGCGCTCGGCCTGCTCGAGCGTGATGTCGCGGCGCATCGCGAGGCGGCGACGCGCGCTGTTGTCCTGGATTCCGGCCGGGTATTTCGCGAACTGGAACATGTCCGACCCCAGGATGCTCAGCCCGCTCTCGATCGAGCCGCGAAGCGCGGTCACCGCGGTCATCACGCCGATGACGGAGAACACGCCGATCGCGATGCCGAGCATCGTCAGGCCGGAGCGCAGCTTGTTGACTGCGACCGAGGAGAAGGCGATGCGAAGGATCTCGATGAGCGGCATGGCGGTTGGCTCCGGGTCACTCGTAGCGCAGGGCCACGACAGGATCGAGTTTGCTGGCCTGCCAGGCGGGGGCGAATCCAGAGAACACGCCCGTGGCCACCGAGATGAGGATGCTCACCACGACCAGCCCCGGGGAGAAATGCACCGGGAAGCTGGGCATCTGAAGATGGATCGCCAGGAACATGAAATAGGCCAGGAGCATGCCCACGGCGCCGCCGATCAGGCAGATCGAGACCGCCTCGATGAGAAACTGGAGCAGGATCGTGCGCCGCCGCGCGCCCAGCGCCTTGCGCGTGCCGATCTCCTTCGTGCGCTCCTTCACGCTCACAAAGGTGATGTTCATGATCCCGATCGCCCCGACGAACAGCGAAAGGCCCGTGATGAACAGGCCCGCCATCGCGATGCCGTTCTTGATCGGATCGAGCTGGGCCTTGAAGGCCTGCTGGCCGTTGATCTCGAAATTGTCCCGCTCGCCGGGCAGCTGCCCGCGCACGCGGCGCATGTCACCCCGCAGCTCCTCCTTCGCATCCTCGATGCGGTTCTTGTCGACCACCTTCACGCGCAGCTCCGCACCGCGGCGCGTGGAGAATATCTTCCGGAACGCCTCCAGCGGCATCAGCGCCTGGTTGTCGAAGCTGAACAATCCCAGGAACGATCCCTGCTTGGCGAGCACGCCGATCACCGTGAACGGCCGCCCGTCAATGCGCACCTCGCTGCCAAGCGGCGAACGGCCCGGGAACAGCGCGTTGGCCACGTCGTACCCGAGCACGCACACCTGGTGCCCCGCCGCCGCCTCCGTATCCGTAAACATGCGACCCTCTGCGTAGTCCGTCTGGCTCAGCCGGGCATAGTCGGCCGAGGTACCCACTGTGAACACGTTGCCCACCTCGCTCGAACCCATCTTGATCGACGTCATGCGCGCCACCACCGGCACCGCGAATTCGAGCAGGGAGTGATCGGTGCCGCGGATGATCCGGTTGAGCGGAGCCGCCTCGTCGGCCCGGATGTTGGGCCGGTTCGCATAGTTCCACCAGTCCTCCACGTTGTGCCAGGGCCATTTCTGCACGTACAGGATGTCGTTGCCCAGCATCGAGAGGCTGTTTTGGAAACCGATGTCGATGCCGCTGATCGCGGTGCCCATGAGCGTCACCGCCACGATGCCGATGATCACGCCCAGGGCCGTAAGCACGGAGCGCATCTTGTTCGCGCGGATCTGCGCGAAGGCGATGCGAAAGGACTCGGTGATCTCGTAAATGAGGCGTGTCATCGTCGTTCGCCCCGGCGGCGCACCGCCCGGGCCGTGTGCCGGTTCAGCCGTTGGTCCCGTCGCTCTCGATCAACCCGTCGCGCAGGCGCACGATGCGGCGCGCGTGACGGGCGATGTCCTCCTCGTGGGTCACCACGATGAGCGTGTTTCCCTGCTGATAAAGGTCCTCGAACAGGCGCATGATCTCCTCGCCCGTCTTCGAGTCGAGGTTGCCCGTGGGCTCGTCGGCCAGGATGATCGACGGCGTGTTCACCAGGGCCCGGGCGATCGCCACGCGCTGGCGCTGGCCGCCCGAAAGCTCGTTGGGCTTGTGATGCAGGCGGCCCTCCAGCCCCACGTTGGCAAGCGCCTGCCGCGCGCGCCCCTTTCGCTCATGCGGCGGCATGCCCGCATAGATCAGCGGAAGCTCCACGTTGTGCAGCGCGTTGGACCGCGGGAGCAGGTTGAACGTCTGGAAGACGAACCCGATCTCCTGGTTGCGGATCGTCGCCAGCTCGTCGTCCGACATCGACGAGACGTCCTTGCCGTTGAACTGATAGTGCCCGTCCGTCGGCGTATCCAGGCAGCCGAGCATGTTCATGAGCGTCGACTTCCCGGAGCCGGAAGGCCCCATGATCGCCAG
>JAJXYI010000034.1 GCA_021780625.1 bacterium
GCTACATGACATCGGCGAGTACGATGAGTTGTGTTGTAGCCAGGGTCTCGCAGACCCCGGTGGCTTGTTCCGCGGCGGGCCCAGCGGTCCCGCCCTACCTCGATCCAGCCCCGGCCTCTGCGGAGGCCGGCTACATGACATCGGCGAGTACGATGAGTTGTGTTGTAGCCGGGGTCCCGCAGACCCCGGGTGGCTTGTCCCGCGGCGGGCCCAGCGGTCCCGCCCTACCTCGATCCAGCAATCCCCGGCCTCTGCGGAGGCCGGCTACACGACATCGGCGAGTACGATGAGTTGTGTTGTAGCCGGGGTCCGCAGACCCCGGTGGCTTGTCCCCGCGGCGGGCCCAGCGGTCCCGCCCTACCTCGATCCCCGATCCCCGGCCTCTGCGGAGGCGGGCTACAACAAGGCCCGGGCCTCGGTCACGAGCGAGGAGGCACGCTGTTTGGGTATATTCACCCAAAACGGCCACCCCGGTCGGTCCGTGCCAGACTTTACGCCGTCGCCGTAATTTTCCCAACGATTTACCAGTCGTATTCCCAGCGGCTTAAGGAAGTGTAAATGCCGGTTCTCATAGGAGAACGCCCGATGTTTAATCTTGTATAGGTTTGGGTCGTTTAAGAGCTTCGCGCCCAGCTGCCGACGACCGGATTCATCGGTCAGGCCGGGATGCCGCAGCTCACTTTTGCCTCGTTTTATCTTTAGCTAACCCCTTCACCATCCGCGGTTCTCGCATGCCGTTCTTCACTCCAGCAACCAAAGGGTACTTCGTCGAGCTGAGCGAGCACGCCGTCCTTCTGGCGCGCACCTCCGCCGCCGTTCCCCCGTTCGAGGTTGAGGACTTGGCGGAATGCGCTCCGGGGGATTCGGCCGCTCTCGCCGAAGCGTTGACGAAGCTCCAGCCCAAGAAGGCCCCAAGCGGATATTTCCATGCGACGGTTGGCCTTTGCCCGCCGAAACGGCTTGTCCGGCGTCACACGCTCGACCTCAAACGCGTGAAGGAGCCCGGCTATTTCGCGGAGGTCTGCAACCAGCAGTTCCGCATCGAGCCCGAGAAGTACCGGATCGCCATCCTGAACTCCGTCGACGGCTCCGACTACGATGTCGCCAAGGCTTCGCAGAAGGACGTCATGTTCTGCGGTTTGCCCACGGAGGACGTGCATGCGATCCAGCAGTCGCTGCTCGACATGGGAATCTACCCGGAGCGTCTCGAACTCGCGACCGTGTCCGTCCTGGGTGGACTCGTCGATTATCTCTCCCAATCGGCAACCAAGACACCGACGCTGGTCCTGGAGATCGGCGGCGACACGACGCATTCGTTCATCGTCACTCCCAACGGCGTCGAGGCCTCGCGGCCGATTCCGCAGGGGTTGGAGGCCATGGTGCCGATCGTCCAGAAGGAACTCGGGCTCAAGGATGAGGAGTCGGCGAAGAAGTTATTTTATTCCAACACGTTCGATTTCACCGGCATGGGCCCGTTGCTGACGAAACGGCTTCTGAAGGAGCTTCAGTCGTCCATCGGCTTCTACGAAGTCCAGACGGGCCAGTCGGTGGGCCAGGTGCTCACGACGCGGCTGGCGCCGAAGCTCGGCTGGCTGGATGCCGCGATCGCAAACGCGCTTGGGATCGCGACCCTGAAACTCGATGCCGCTCCGTGGCTCAAGGCCCGGCAGATCACCCTTTCCGAAAACCTCGCCCGCAACGCACAGGATGTCCGCTGGTTCGGCCTGTTCGCGCTGATGGGACGTTACGACTCCGTCCATGCTGCCCCTGCTGAAGAAAAAAAGTGAAGCACCGGCGGGGCCGGTCGTGCCCGCCTGGCATCCGAATTTCCGGGACTACGAGAAGCTCCCGGACGTCAAGGTCGTGCGCACCGCGTTCTTCGCGAACGGCGCGGCGATCGTCGTGCTCCTGGCGCTCGGAATCTCTTTCGGCATCAACGAGTGGCAGCTGCACGTGATCAACGCGCAGATCACCGAGGCCGCGCAGCAGATCGACCGTGACAAGAAGCCCAGCGACCAGGCCGTCGCGCTGTTCAAGAAATTCCAGGCGGAGGGCGCCAAGGCCGCCGAGGTCGATGCGTTCGTCGCGTCACGTCCCGCAGTCTCGGATCTCCTCCTCCACCTCTCGCGCACGCTCCCGGCCGACATCGCCATCGATGCAGTCGAGCTCCGTCCGCTCGGCGTTTCGCTCCGTCTCACGGTTCGCGGCTCTCCGGAGGCCGCCGCCGGCCGCGCGACCGCCTATCTCGAGCAGCTCCGCGGCGACAAGGAGCTGACGGCGTTCAACCACGACAAATTCGAGTTCACCAACCAGGCGCGCAACACCTCGACGGGTCGCCTTGCCGTGGAATTTTTCCTGCGCTTCGACGAACGGTTCGCGACGAAACAGCCATGACAACGTCCGATCTCATCGTCGTCGCGAAGAAGAACAAGATCGTGGTCGTCTGCGCGGTCCTCAGCCTTGGCCTCCTCGGCGGGATGTACTTCCGCAGCGGTGCCATCGCCGAGGCGAACGCGAAGCTCGAGGAAACCTCGAAGCAGGCGCGGCGCTATGCCCTGAACCTCAGCATGAGCGCGCACCTGAAGGACCAATACGACGCGCTCGTGGCCGCCAACAAGGCGATCGAGACGCGGATGATCCGCCCGGCCGAGATCGGCATCAACCAGCAGTATTTCTACAAGCTGGAAACCGACAGCGGGGTGAAGCTCCTGGACCTCCGGCAGAGCGGAGGGAAGGTCAAGAAGGGCACGTACACGCCCGTTGCGTTCACCGTCGCCTTCCAGGGCGAATTTCCGCAGGTGATCGCGTTCATGCGGGCCCTCGAAAACGGCCCCCATTTCTCCCGGGTCGAGACCGCCTCCTGCACCGGCGGCCGCACCGGGCCCGTGTCGGTCTCGCTCAATCTCGAACTGCTCGGAAACCAATGAAGCCTTGCCTCCTGTCAGGCGCGGTCGTTCTCGCGCTCCTCGCAGGTGCTCTGCCGGCGCCGGCGCTCGCCGCAGCCGCCCCGAAAGCACCGGCGAAGGCGCCAGCGAAGGCCCCCGCAACCGATATCCAAAGTGCGGATATGCGGCGCACCCTGCTGGACAAGGCGGAGCGCCTCGCGCGGGATCCCGTCGCCGTCGCCGTGCCTGACGATGTTGCGAATCCGTTCAGCCCGTCGGGCTTCGAGCGGGCGGGCGGCGAGGGCGCCGATTCCGCCTCGGATGCGCGCAAGCAGGCCGCGGCCCCCCAGACGGACCAGGCGCTGCTGGCGTCCGTCGCCGCAAAGATCCCGACCACCGGCACCATCATCCTCGGAGGCAGGCCGCTGCTCATCAGCGGCACGAACCGCATCGAGGTCGGCTCCCATTTCACCGTCGTTTACACCGGCCAGGAGTACGAGCTCGAGCTCGTCGCCATAGACCGCACCACGTTCACCGTGCGCTACAAGGGCGAGGAGTTCACCCGGCCCATCAAACAAGGAAAGACCCCATGAGAACACGC
>JAJXYI010000051.1 GCA_021780625.1 bacterium
CAACTTCACCAACGTCGAGTTCCGCTGGGGCCGCTTCAGCTCGGGTCGTGTCTCCCTGGATACGAACCAGGTCGTCGTGCCCCAGCAGCTGGCCATCCGCCTGGACGCGGAGTATTCCGCCACGCACTACCAGCAGAAGCCGTCGTTCAACAAGGACAACCGCCAGTACATCGCCCTCAAGTTCACGCCGAAGTTCCTGAACAACGACGTCGTGAGCACGATGATCAAGGTGAACGACGAGCGGGGAACGATCAATTCGAACAACCCCGAGCAGTCGCCGCCCGACGACCTGATCACGCCCTGGTTCAATCCGAAGGAGGCGAACAAGTTCGTGAGCGATCCGATGGCGGACTGGACTGCGAACGGCCTCGGGCCCACGCTGTCGACGCACGGCGTGATCAACACGAATCCGGCGACGGCCGTCCCGACAGGCAAGGGGCAGACGAGTTACACCGATGGCTCCGTCAATCCGTATTATCAGCCCTGGATGGGCACGATGGGCTTCCAGGGTGGCACGACGCTGCTCACGGGCGTTGGCGCCACGACTCCGGGAGGCCTGACCTTCTGGCAGCCGCAGCTCGGCATCGGAAGTTATGCGAGCGTCAACGGTCATGCGATCAACGGCATCCCGTACAACCAGGTGAACGGCGTCTCCGGATATGCGCTCTACGCGCAGCACGCGAACCTGCCGTACTGGCAGGCGGGTCTGTACAAGGACCGCTATCTGACCGATCCGACGGTTTTCGATTTCTACAACAACATGATCGAGGGCGACAATGCGCGCCAGTGGCAGCGTTGGAATGCGGGGTCGATCTCGATTGAGCAGAACTTCTTCAACAATCGCTTTGGCTACCAGCTCGCCGGACACCAGGAGCAGTATCACAGCGGTCAGTGGAGCCTCTTTGGCGGCCCGGGCTCGATCAACATCGTGACCGACGCCTACAACGTGGATGGCACGCCGAACGCGAATTTCGGCAAGCCCTTCATCACGGGCAATGGCCATTACTCGAACTTCTCGACCGACGAACAGCGCACCGACATCCGCCTCACGGCGTACGGCGAACTGCGCGGTCGGGACTTCTTTGCTGCCGACTCGCTGATGGCGCGGATGTTTGGCGTCCAGCGCTTCACGGGCATGCTCTCGGCCGACAAGGATTACCGCGAGAACAAGAGCTGGGCTCTGTTCGCGACCGATCCGAGCTACAATGCGCTCTACAGCCAGGGGCAGACGCAGGTCCAGAATCTGCTGAATTACACGCCGAACATCGTCTCGTTCCTCGGCTCCTCGATGGCCAACGCGACCACGGCCTCCGGCGCGTTCCTGAACTATGCCTCGAAGATCACGATGCCGACGCAGGGCGCCACCGAGCAGTGGATCGCCAAGTGGACGGCTCCGTCCTCGGTTGATCCCGCGGCCACGTGGACCAACGCGGCGGGCGCGACGCTCACGAACGCGGATAATCCGGCGAACTACCAGGGTTGGACGACGGTTCCGGTGCACGTGCTGAGCGCCTTCAACGGCGACATCAACCAGCTCTACACGGGCGGCCAGAAGGAGCAGACACAGGTCTCGAGCAAGTCGTTTGTCTGGCAGGGCTTCTTTGCCGACGGCGACATCGTTCCCCTGGTCGGCATCCGCAAGGACACGGTTCGCACCGCCTATGCGCAGCCTAACATCACCGCGAACGGCACCTACGACCTGCTCGATCCAAACTATCGCATCGGCTCGGCCGCCGTGGAATCGGGTATCACCCGGACCTACAGCGTGGTGCTGCATGTTCCGAAGCGGATCATGGCCAAGCTTCCCCTGGACATGGACCTGAGCGTCTTCTTCAACCAGTCGCAGAACTTCCAGCCCGGCGGCGGTCGCGTCGACGTGTATGGCAATGCGATCGCGGATCCGAGCGGCAAGACGCACGATGCCGGCGTCGGCATCGGCTTCCTCGGCCAGAAGATCGTGTTCAAGGTGAATCACTTTGATACGCGCATCAGCAATGCCAGCATGAACGGGCTCTCCACGTGGGATCTCGGCGCCTCGGTCCTCTGGAATTGGGAATTCGACCAGTTCTACAAGAACTCGTACGGCCAGAGCTGGCAGAACGCCTTCCTGCCGATCAACGGACAGACGGCGGAACAAGCGGCGGCCCAGCAGGCTGCTGCGGTCGCGGCCGTCGACCAGATGGCGACGGATCCGCTGGTGCAGAAATTCATCAAGGCCTGGAAGGTCACCAACTCGGGCACGTCCTGGCAGACGGTGGGTGGAAGTTACAATCCGCCCGCGGGCTTCGCCCAGACTCAGGACACCGAGTCCAAGGGTTGGGAGTATGAGCTGACCGCCAACGTCACCAACAACTGGACGGTCACCGCCAACGCCTCCCGCGCGACTGCGACGACCTCCAACATTGGTGGCACGGCGCTCAACGAGTGGGTCAACCACTGGAACTCCCTGATGCAGGGCCCTGCGGGCGATATTCGCCTGTGGTGGGGTGGCAGCACGACGACGTCGCGGAGCGACTTCACCGGCACCTTCATGTCGGGCTGGTCGCTCGCCCAGCTCGGTGCGGGCGCGGATGTTTCCGAACTGCGTCCCTGGCACTTCAACCTGGTCTCGAACTACTACTTCAGCCGGACCTTCCTGAAGGGCCTGAACATCGGTGGTGCGTATCGCTGGTCCAGCCGCGACGTGCTCGGCTACCCGACCACGCTCGACTCGAACAACGTCTATCACTTCGACCTGACGCATCCGTTCTACGGTCGCAAGGAGACGGCGGTCGACCTGTGGACCGGATATGACTTCAAGCCCGGCAAGAAGACGAAGTGGCACGTTCAGTTGAACGTCCGCAACGCCTTCGCCTCGAAGCAGCTCATTCCGATCACGGTGGAGCCCGACGGCACGCCCGCGGCCTACAAGATTCCGGAGCCGCTCGACTGGCAGCTCACGGTCCGCGTCTCGTTCTGAGCCGGACCCGGGGCGGCGCGCCTCCGGCGTTCGCCGGGGTGTGCCGCCTCCCCTGTTCTTTGTCTGTTCCGGTTCCCTCCGGAGTCTTTTGGAGGGAACCGTCCTGTTTTTCGGGGTCAAACCCGGGGGCGGTTCGCAAGGGCCGCCCACGTTTTGGCGGATTGGATCTGGGGTCCGATCCGTCGAACACGGCGGAATCTGTCTACCTTCCGTCGTGGAAAGCAAAATACAAAGCCATCTCCGCGAGGAGATGGCTTTTTTTGGGGCCAGCCGGGGCGGGCCGCGCGGCGCGGGCGCCGGTTCCATCCCGCCCCTGGCCCCGGGTTCATGCTAACGGTCGCGCCAACCTCCCATCGACAAGCCCCCGGCGCTTGTCAGGAATGGCCGCATGTCACGTCCGAGATTCCGAACCCTGCTTCGACTGCCGGCCCTCGCGATGGCCGGCCTGCTCGTATTGGCGAGCGGCGTGGTGTTTGGGAAGGACTACTCGATCCAGTCGTGGAGCACGGGGCACAACCT
>JAJXYI010000074.1 GCA_021780625.1 bacterium
CTGTTGATGTGGGTCACCAGCTGCTGGACGCTGTCGAAGGAGGCCCCCTTGAGCGACTTGCCCGACAGGATCGAGAACCAGATCTCGATCTGGTTCAGCCACGAGGCGTGCGTCGGGGTGTAATGGAGATGCACATCCGGGTGCCGCTTCAGCCACATGTCCCGCTTCGGCTTGTGGGTGGAGAGGTTGTCCAGGATCACGTGGATCTCCTTGCCCTCGTGCTGTGCCACGATCTGGTTCATGAAGTCGAGGAACTCAATACGTCGACGGCGCTTGTAGTGCTGGCCGGTGACCGCTCCGGTGGCCACGTTCAAGGCGGCGAACAAGGTGGTCGTGCCGTTCCGCTTGTAATCGTGCGACTGCCCGATCATCGCGCGCCCATTGGGCAGCTTCAGGTAGCCCTGGGACCGCTCCAACGCCTGGATCGAGGGCTTCTCGTCCACCGACAGCACCACGGCGTTGTCCGGCGGCATCATATAAAGGCCAACGATGTCCGCCGCCTTCGCCGCAAACTCCGGGTCCGTGCTCTGGCACCACGACTTGCGGCCCGACAGGTCGATCTGCTGTGCGCGCAGGAAGCGCCAGATGTATTGCTCGTGGATGTCGCCCAGGTCGCGGGCCAGCAGGGGCGCGGTCCAGTTCGAATAGCCGTCCGGCGGCGGCCGATCGAGCGCGGCCAGAATGCGCTTGCCATGCCCCGGCCCATATTTCGGCTCAGCGCCGCGATCCCCGGTCTCGCTCAGCCCCGCCAACCGGTCGCGGGCGTAGCGAACACGCCACTTCGAGGCAGTCCCGGGGGTGCAGGCCACATCCCGCGCGATCGCCCGAGATGCCAGACCCGCTGCCGCCCCCAGCACGATCCGGGCACGATCGCGCATCCGCGCCTCGCTCTTGCGCGAACCGGCCAGCGCCTCCAGCGCCTGCCGCTCCTTCGAGGTTAGGGTGATCTTCGTCGCCTGGGGGATCGCTCTCATGCCCCTACGAATCACGACTCACGATCTAGGGATAGTGGGCACTAGTACACGACGGCCATTTGGCGATATTCTGGGGCGGGTGGCAATCCTCCGGGTCGGCTATGGGTCGATAGCTGCCGGAGTACTTGGCGGGTGCAGCGTAAGTCCGCTCGCCGCGGCGGAGGCCGCTGTGATCGCGTGATGTACCGTCGGCCTCGAAGCCTGGTCAGGTGGTCACCGCGAACGGATCAACGTCACGATGGATTGGCTGGGCGCGGCCCATCCATGGTTCGGGGCGGATGCGGCGTGCCCAGTCGGCGAAGCTCGGGATGAATCCGAGGTCCTCGCGGACATGCTGCTCGCCGATCAACCGCACCGGCACGACGCGGCCGGTGGAGATAGTGATCGTGCATCCGTACAGGCGCCCCAGCATGAAGATGCCTTCTGCATGATGGCGGAGGGCACGATGCCTGAAATCGGCCGTCAGCATTTTCGACTCGTCGAACCAGGCGTGCAGCGGCAAGTAATCGTCCGCGGTCCCGCCCCAGAGGCGTGCCGAGGACAGGGCGTGATGATACGGGTGAGCCATCGTCGCCTCCGTCAGAATTCGTGTTCGGAGTAGGAGGTTGTCATCACGCGCTCGTTGTATTCCAAACGGATGGTGCGCTCGCCGACATCGAAGACGAATTCGCCATAGGCGCCGTCTTCGTTCTCCCAGCCGTCATGCACCTCTTCGAGGAAGTCGTAGGCCAGCTTCTCGATGGCGTCGCGCACCGGCATGGCCTCGGTCTGCACGCCGCTGCCGTCCCAGAGCGGTGTGCGAATCTCGATCGTGCCGGCGGGCAGATCAGCGGCGGTTTCGCCTGGGTTCGTCGCATCGATGCTCTCGATCTGTCCGGAGTCACCAGCGCCGTCGAAGTGAACGGTGACATTCTGGATGCCCGCGGTCTGAAGCACGGCGAACAGCGCGGCCTTGTTGTGGGGTGTCACCTCGCAGGCCAACCGGACTCGTAGCTGGGTCCGGACCTCGTACTGCGCGAAGGCATCGTTCGGGTTGTCGATCATGGGGGTGCTCCTGCGGAGTTCGGGAAAGCCGAAGCTCGGAAGGCCCGAGACAGGGTGCCCCGGGCCTTCATCGATCACTCAGCGGCGATGGCCTGCGGCATGGCGGGATCGGTGTCCGTTGCGCCAACGGCGGGATCATCGGCGTCGATCAGGAACGCCGGCAGTGCGGTGATTGCGTCGGCGTCACCGCCGGCTGTGCCCTCGGCTTCATCGTCACTGGCCGCGGGAGGGACGGCCGCAGCCTCAGGCAACCCGGGCGTGCGGAGCGGCTCGGGCAGCCAGCCGGTGCCGGCGAGCAGCCGTTCGGCCTCCTGCGCCATCTCCGGCTTCTTCAGGTGGTCGATCAGCTGCGCGGCGTGCTCGCCCTTCGCCTCGCGCACGGCTTCCAGGATGCGCGCCTTCGGCACCCGGCCGAGATAGCTCTCGACGGTCGGCGCCCAGCCCGCCGCCGCCATGTCGAGACCGACTGCCTGGGCCAGCCGATCGGCGTGGGTCAGCGCGCCTGGACGGCGGTTCCAGGGTTCGTGCAGCGCGTTGATGGTCAGCGCCGCGCAATGCGCGAACAGCGCGGCGCGCGTGTCGGTATCGAACCCGACGAGCGCGTCCCAGAGCTCTCCGGACGTTGCCGGCAATTGCTTCACCCACGCCTCGTGCCGCACGTCGATGGCCTTGGCGGACGCCGTGTCGTTCAGTCCCGGAGCCTGGGTCCCGAACCCGGTACTCTTGGCCTCGATTTCCAGGCACGTGTCGGCGGCGGAGCGATAGAACAGGCGGAGGCAAAACGCGTGGAGCACGGCCAGGAACGCCGTGTCCCAGTCGTTCCCCAAGGCTTCCCGCAACGCGAGCGTCCGGTGCGCGGTGAGTTCCGTCATCAGCCGCTCGGGCAGCGGCTTCAGCCCCTCGTCCTCCTCGGGCGCATCGGCGGACGGCGCCGCGGCCGTGGTGGTGATGGTTGAGCGCGCCTCCGTCGCGGGCGGGGCCGCATCGCCGTTGGGCACGATGCCGGCTGGCTCCGCGGGGTGGTCGGGATCGTCGGGCGCAGCCACCGGCGGCTCATCCTCGGGCCGCACGTAGCCGCGCTCGACGCGCAGCGCGCCGTCACGGTCTATGCTGACGAAGACGCCGGCGCGGACCATGTCGGCGGGATCGAATTTCGGCGGGCGGTTCTGGAATGCCTCGATCGCCGCCTCGATCTCGGTCAGTCGTGCCTCGACCGCCTCTGGCAGTTCGTCGGCCTCGCCATACTGCTCCTCCAGCGCGTCGTATTCGCCCTTCAGCGCATCGAACTCCGCCTGCTCCGCCTCGGTCAGCGGATTGGTGCCCGGCAGCGGACGCAGCCCCTGCCGGTGGCCGTAGGGGAAGTCCGGGGCGGCCTCGACCCATTTCCAGCCTTCGGCGCGGATGGCGTCCGCCTCGCGGGCCAGGCGCTCGGCCACGAGCCGGTCGAGCAGCGCCGG
>JAJXYI010000344.1 GCA_021780625.1 bacterium
CGCGGAGGACGACGTGCTGATCGTCAATGGTCGGGAGATTCGAGTGGTCAGCGCGAGGACGCCCGCGGAGCTCCCCTGGAGGCAGCTCGGGGTGCAGCTCGTCATCGAATCCACCGGCCTGTTCACCGCCGCCGACAAGACCCGCGGCCACCTCGAGGCGGGAGCGCGCAAGGTGATCATTTCCGCGCCGGCCAAGGGCGAGGACATCACGCTGGCGATGGGCATCAACGACGACCGCTACGACCCGGCGCGGCACCACATCATTTCGAACGCCTCCTGCACGACCAACTGCCTCGCCGCGGTCGTGCACGTCCTCCTCAAGGAGGGCATCGGCCTCACCGAGGGACTCATGACCGCGGTCCATGCCTACACCGCGAGCCAGAAGACGGTCGACGGACCCTCGCGGAAGGACTGGAAGGGCGGACGTTCGGCCGCGATCAACGTCATCCCATCGACCACAGGCGCGGCGAAGGCGGTCGGACTCGTCCTGCCGGAGGTCAAGGGCCGGCTCACCGGCATGTCCTTCCGCGTGCCCGTGCCCACCGTCTCGGTGGTCGACCTCACCTTCAAGACCGCGCGGGCGACGTCGCTGGCGGAGATCAAGGCGGCGCTCAAGCGTGCGTCCGAGACCTACCTCCGCGGCATCCTGGCCTACACCGACGACGAGGTGGCCTCGACCGACTTCATCCACGACCGCCACTCCTCGATCTTCGACGCAGGATCGTCGATCGAACTCAACCCGACCTTTTTCAAGCTGGTAGCGTGGTACGACAACGAATGGGGCTACAGCAACCGCGTCGCCGAACTCACGCGGAAGGTCGGGGCTGGGCTGTAGTGCGACGCATTCTGAACGTCTTTGCGGCATGACTTGCCCCCTCGTTGGAAACCCGTCACAGCGGGGGGCGGGTTTCCTAATCCTTCACAGCCGCCTCGGGCGTCAGACAGGAGAGGTCCGGGAATTCCCTAAAATCCCGGTCGTAGCTGAGCACGGCGACACCCCGGGCTTGGGCGCTCGCGGCGACGTAGCCGTCGGCAAAATCGACGCTTTGTTCGCCAAAGTGGCGGAGGGCCAACAGGCAGACATCGCACTCGGGGCATTCGACGCCGTCGTGAAGCAAGAACCCGCACAACAACACGCTGATTCGCTTCCGGTCGACCTCGTAATACGAATCGAGCACCCAGACGACTTCTGCGAGCGTCACCGCGCCCAGGATCAAGGTCAGGCGTCCCTGGGCGGCCGCCAAAAAGAGTTCGCGTGACGCAGGGGACTGAGTCGGATGGTCCGCGAGCAGGAAGCGCAGGACGACGTTTGCGTCCAGCACGTACGGTTTCATTTCCTCTCCTTCGCGGTGTAGCGCGCTTTGCGCAGGGCCCGGAGGTTCTCCTTGGTCGGTGCCTTCTTGGTCGTCTTGAGCGCGCCGTACAAGGCCTCCGTCGACGAAGCGACCGCCTCCATGACGACATGGTTGCCCTCGAAACGATAGATCACCTTGTCGGACGGCCCCACGTTCAGGAACTCGCGCACTTTCGCGGGGATGGTCGTCTGCCCGTTGGATGAGATGGTCGATGTGTTCATGGCGTCCTGAGTGTATTCTTTAGGACTACAGCTATTCCTTAGTTTTCCGCTCATTTCAAGCTATTGAGGTTGGACCCAGGATCTGACGGATTTTGAGACGCGAGTACCTTCCGCGCTCCTCACTCCGCCACTCACGCCCGCCTTGCCCGAATTTGGCAGGCGGTGTTGCGCACGGGGGCGGCGGCCTCCTCCCCTCCCGCGATGCGCTCGAGGGAAGACTCCAAGCGGCTCAAATCCGCGGCATCGAAGGTCGCGTGCGCGAAGGCGTCGTCCGTCCAGCTGCGCAGGTTCGCGAGGTGCAGCTCGGCCATCGCTGCGGCGGGCTTCTCCACGAGCGGACGCGTCCGCTCCTCGATCGCCCACCCGGTGCCCTCGAATGCGGCCCCGAGCGCTTCGCCGACGTGCAGGAGCTGGCCGTAGTGACGCTGGAGCTGTCCGACGAGTTCGTAATAGCGTCGCAGCGCCGGATGGTCCGCCTCGAGTCAATCGGTCTCGTGAACCAGTAGCTGCGCCCCGGGGGCGGCCGCCGCAGCCCAGGTGGCCAGCACGCGGGGCAGGTCCCGCAGATGGGTCAGGAGGAAACGGCAGAAAAAGACCTCCACGTTTTCAACTGGCAGCGGCGGGCGGGGCACGTCGCAGACGATGACGTCCCCCTCGGGGACATTTTTCCGCGCCTCCTCCGCGTAGCGCTCCGAGGCCTCAAGTCCAACCGTACGAACCGGAGCCAGCACCGACCGGAGTAGCCGGGTCGACCACCCCGGGCCGCAGCCCAGATCCACGGCCAACGCGGGCGCGTGGACACCGCAGCGCTCCAGCAGCGCGCGCGTCTCGGGCTCGTACACCTCCGCCAGCCGCCACAACCGCGCGCTCGCCCGGGTGTTGTCTCCAAAGGTATAGCGATTCTCAGCCATGTTTCTGGAAACGGAACAAAGGCGGAGCGAGGGGCGGGCGGATTTTGGGTCTGGAGCTTCTGATCAGGAGAGTGCGGCTGGCTTCCCTCAATTTCGAGAGGCGCTACAACCCGATCTTCACACCGAGCATCAGAGCCAGCATTCTCGGCTTCGGATAGGCTGCCAGCTGCTTAAGGTAGAGTTGCTCCACCGAAAAACGCAGGTCCACACGCTCCGTTGCTTTCACGTCGAGTCCGGCCATCCACTTCGCCTGCCGCAGGGTGTCGGTCTGCACCCACAACGTCTGAGGAATGGGTGCAAACATCCAAGCGTACCCCGACGTGGTGACTTTGTCCCTGATGAATCCATAACCGCCCCCCAGATACGCCGACCACCGCTTCGTTAGCGCAAAGGTCGCGAACGCGTTCAGGCTTCCACCACTCTCGCAGTGTCGGTTCACGATGTCCGAGTGATACATGGGTGCGGCGACAGCGTCGCCCTGCTGGCGCTGACTCCAGGATCCCACTCGGACCACATCGGCCTCCACAGACCAGATTCGAAGGAAACGGTATCCGAATCCCAGTGACTGAAGGTCGGTCGCCTGCGAACACGTGGTGAGCACCGCCGGGTTGATTCCCACGATGCCGATCATCGGTTCGTCGTGTTCGGGCACATAACTCGAGCCTCCGCTCAGGATCAGAACGCCGGCCGAGGGCTCCACGTAAAAGCCCCGGTCCGGCGACGTTGCAGCGCAGGCGCGCGAATAGGCGATAAGAACGAGCGACAGGACTACGAAGGCACGCATGGTGATGGCCGGAGCGATAAGGAATGGCTGGTGATGCCCGCTCCGGTGCAGAACCCCAACAAGGCTCTGCCAATCCTGTCAACCTAAAAACAGCAGTTGAATGGGGGTTTCAGGCAGGATTTTGAGCAAAAACGCCTGCCGATCCAGGGGCCTCGGCCATTGCATATTTCAACTGCGGCGCAGTTGTTCGGATCCAGTCGTGC
>JAJXYI010000455.1 GCA_021780625.1 bacterium
CAGCGTTTTGAAGTTGCCGTTGGCGGCGGAGGCCGGCGCGGCGGGCGAGATACGCGTGAAGGCGTTGCGCATCGAGGTAAGCTGCGCGGAGGTCGAATTACCCCACGCGGCGTAGCCGGAGAAGGCGAGGTCGGGCTTGCCGTCGCCGTTTCCGATCAGGCAGGAGGCGCCGCTGCTGCCCTGGTCGCCCAGGATGAGGTCGGCGAAACCATCGCCGTTGAGATCCGCCGCGGCGAGCGAAGTGGGAAGCCCGAAGGTGAGCGTGACGGGGGCAGGTGCGCGGAAGGCTCCGCTTTTGGTTCCGAGCAGAATGGCGATCTGCCGCGGTCCTTGCCACCTTTGAAGGCTGCTTTTCTCAAATCAAAATAGGTCAGCTTCTGGCGGGAACGACTGCGCGACGAGCCACGGGGCTAGTGTGGATTATTCGAGGATAACCGGGTTTCCCCCGGTACGTGGCCAAGGTCAATCCCCTAGAACTGTGCTGGAGCCCAGGCGAATCCGAACGAGCATGGGGCGTGATGGCCCACTCAGGCCGTGTGCCGACGCGTACGAGGACTCACGACTCGGAGGAACCGCTCACCACAGCGCAGGTCTCCCGCTGGCTTGGAGTCTCGACGAGGACCATCTCGCAACCGGGCTGCGTCAGCGATCCCGCCGGGGGTGAAGGTAGGTCGTCAGTCGCGATTTCAATAGGCTGTGGTTCAGAAGTGGGTGGGGTCGCGGTGGCGGAAGGCGTGAATGAGACGGACGGGCCGCTTGGCGACTCCGAGCGAGGTGACTCAGGGGTAGAATTGGAGCAGGATGGTGCGCCGGAGTGCGAGAGCAGACGCTTACGCAACCGCGTCCTTCCGACCGCGCGAGCCGTCCCGCGTCCCGGGCGAGGGAGAACCTAGATGATACGAGCGTTACTTATCGCCATTTCCAGTCTTTTCGCGGAGTTCAGCTTGGCCGCGAACCTTGCATACTCGAGCTACCTAAAGGACGGATTCACGCCGACGGCGATCGCAGCAGACCCGCAGGGAAATTTGTACTTGGCGGGAACCGTCGTTACCGATCCCGCCTCGGGCGCTACGGGGGTGCTTGTCGCCAAACTGGACCCGACAGCGAGCCAGTTTCTCTATCTCGACTACCTGGACGCGGGTGGGCTCGACACAGTCGGCGGAGTCTGCGCAGATGGTGCAGGAAACGCCTATGTCGTCGGCTCGACGTCGAATCCGAACGTTGCGGCTATCGGAACTCAGTTCGGAACGGCGCCGGCCGGCGGCGCGGATAGAAGGCCGTTTTTGGCGAAGCTCGACGCGAAGGGGAACGTGCTCCTCTCCGTTTTGTTGGGCGGCTCTGCATCCGGCAGCGCCGAAGCAGTCGCCCTCACCCCGAAAGGGCGCATTCTGATCACCGGCGTCAGTAGTGCCAGCGGCTTTCCGACCACACAGGGTGCGTACTCCGTTTCGGACAGTAAAGGGAGACCATTTCTGATGGAGATGGACGCCGCGGCCACGACGCTGGCTTTTTCTGCCACCGGGGTTGGCGGGAGCTCGATCGCACAGGACGCGTCGGGAAATATCTATGTTTCCGGGAGCACGACGGTTCTCGACTACCCTACCACCTCTGGCGTGTACCAACAGAAGTTCGCTCCGGCATTCGTCTGCTCCTTCCCGCCCTGCGAGACGGTTTCGCCAGCACTACAGCAGTACCTGACCAAGGTTGACCCAACGGGCTCCAGGCTGATCTATTCGACAGGGGTCAACGATAACACGGCCTATCGCTCCGGGAACACAGTCAACTCGGGCTTGGCCGTGGACGCATCCGGGAATGCCTACCTCACTGGCGTGGCTGGGGGCCCATACCCGTTTACAGTGGCGGCTCCAGTGAATGTGGGATCGCCGGTGGGATTTGTGACGAAGCTCGACCCGGCCGCGAGGTTCGTTCTCTACTCGATCCCGGGGGGTGGCGCGGGCGTTCAGCTCGATCCCTCCGGCGGGCTGTACGCTGGCGGCGTGGCCAACGGCTCGCCGTTACCGGGTGTGCTCGCCTGGATTCCAGCGCGGTGCCTGCCAGGAAATACAATCGCGGCGACGGCTGAGGCATACGTAGCGAAGCTGGATGCGGCCACTGGCAATATCATCGATGCGCAATGGATCGATGGCTCTGGGTTAGGGCTGACAGCGCTGACGCCGGCCAATGGCAGAACTTGGGCCGCCGGGACGACACAGCGTGCAGACGTGCCGTTCACCCCGGGGTCCGTTTCCCAACCGAGTCTCACGACAGGCCAGCTTCCCGGCGCATATCTCGGCGGAGTCGACTTCTCGCGGCCAGCGGCGAACGGGCCACTAATCGGTTGCATCCTGGACGCAGCCGACTTAGTGCATACCGGTCCGGTCGCGGCCAACCAGATCCTGTCCATATTCGGCACGAACCTGGGTCCGACTCCAGGTGTGGCCGCGCCCAATGGCTCGGCTACGTCGCTGGCGGGCGTTGTGGCGACCTTCGACGGAAGCCCCGCGCCCTTGCTTTACGTATCTTCTTCGCAGATCAATGTTGCCGTTCCCACTGACGTCGCGGTTGAGAAGAGCACGGTCCTGCAGGTGACGGTAAATCGAATGCCGGCCGTGAAACGTCAGTTACCGGTTGCCAGGATCAATCTCAATACGTTCATCAGCTACTCCGCGCCGTCTCCCTCCTGTCCGGACTCGCAAGGTCTTGTCACCAACAGCATTCAGGTGCTCGCGACCAACGCCGACGGCACGATAAATAGCTGTGCGGGCCCCGCTCCCTTGGGATCGGTCGTATCCTTCTACGTGGAGGGCAACGCCGCGCCTCCTCTGGTCGTGTCAGCCCAGTTCGGGCCGTGGTCGGCGCAGGTCATCAACGCAGCGTTGCAGGGCCCGTTCGTGTGGAAGGTTGATGTGCTTCTCCCAACAGCCCTTCCGCCAACGGGCGTCACTACCTTGAGAAACCACAAAGCCGTTGACGTTGTCCTCGCGAGCGGCACCGATCTTGCCGGACCATTCAACACAGGCGGCCCCCCGATGCGGCCGCGCTGTGGGTAAGGTGACCGGCAGTGGTTCTACTTTCCGACGAAAACCCGTGAAAGCGAGACCGCGTTCCCAGTACTGATGCTCGAAATCGTTGGGTTATAGACGATGCCTGCAGTTACGTAGCCGCTTTCGCCGCTCGATGAGGTCACGTTGGAACAGAAGTCGGGATCGATGCTCGTTATGCTTGAGTTAACTGTGAACGAATTGCTGTAAAGGGTATTGTAACCGGTGTCGATTACAGAAACCTGGAAGCTACACGAGGAACTGCTCCCCGTCGGGTAGATCTCGAAGTAATAGGTAGAGTTCGTATATGGTGCGTCCTGAAAGACGCGTTGTTCTCGCGGGTGAAAGTCCCGTCCGGGTAAGCGCCAGAGCGCCCGGTAGCAGACTCCAGCCGGGAGGAGAGATCCGACCGAGCCGAGCGGAGTGTCGAAA
>JAJXYI010000194.1 GCA_021780625.1 bacterium
GATTCCAAAGGCGCCCGGTTTTCCGGGCGCCTTTTTTTTGCGCCGCATTCGGCCTAAATCCGGCGATTGAATGGAACAGAAGAGAACGAAGAACAAACCGCATACCACAGAATTGAGAGCGTTGATTGATTCACCGCTTGGGGAGTGAATTTTGGCTCGGTGAGTTCGTGTATTCGCTTGGTTTGGCCTTCTTTGTTATCTTCATTTCCTTCTGTTCACTGCGTTTTTTAGGTTCGGACGCTCCAGCGATCGTCCGGATTGCCCCCGCGGAGGCGCGCGGCGAGCCTGTCCGCCATCCCCGCCATGCCCCACTCGCTTCCCGCCGCCCTCGCGTTCGCCGTGGCCTGCGCCGCAGCCCACGGTCTGCCAGCCCCTGCCGCTTCGGCCACTCCGATCCCGGTCTCGATTCAAGTCGACGCTAGCCACGCCGTCGGCCCCATGACGCCGATCTGGCGCTTCTTCGGCGCCGACGAGCCGAACTACGCCACGATGAAGGACGGCCGGCGCCTGCTCGCCGAGCTCGGTTCGCTCGACCGGCAGCACGTCTATTTCCGCACCCACAACCTCCTCAACACCGGTGACGGCGTGCCCGCGCTGAAGTGGGGCAGCACCAACGCCTACACCGAGGACGCCCGGGGCCGGCCCGTCTACGACTGGACCATCCTCGACCGCATCTTCGACACCTACCTCGCCCGCGGCGTCCGGCCCTACGTCGAGATCGGCTTCATGCCGGAAGCCCTGTCCGTTCATCCCCATCCCTACCAGCACCAGTGGCGCCCCGGGTCGCCCTACATGGACATCAGCACAGGCTGGGCGTACCCGCCGAAAGACTACGCGCGGTGGGGCGAACTCGTGTATCAGTGGGCCCGGCACTGCGTCCAGCGCTACGGAAAGGCCGAGGTCGGGCGCTGGTACTGGGAGACCTGGAACGAGCCCAACGGCGCCGCCTACTGGCACGGGACCCCGGAGGAGTTCTGCAAGCTGCACGACATCGCCGTCGCCGCGGTCCGACGCGCGCTGCCCTCCGCCCGCGTGGGCGGTCCCGACGTCGCGGGCAGCGGCGGCGCCTTCATGGAGGCCTTCCTGCGCCATTGCGCCGAAGGCACCAACTATGCCACCGGCGCACGCGGCACGCCGACCGATTTCCTCTCATTCCACGCAAAGGGCCAGCCGCGCTTCGTCGACGGCCACGTGCAGATGGGTATCGCCTCCCAGCTCTCGGGCACCGCGAAGGGCTTCGCCATGATCGCCGCCATCCCGGCCTTCCGGCATACGCCGATCGTGATCGGGGAAAACGACCCCGACGGCTGCGCCGCCTGCGTGGGCCCCCAGCTCGACTACCGCCGGGGCACGCTCTACTCGAGCTACGAGGCGGAGGTAATCGCGCGCGACTACGCGCTGGCCGACGCCTACGGGGTAAACCTCCGGGGCGCGCTCACCTGGGCCTTCGAATTCGAGGACCAGCCGTTCTTCGCCGGACAGCGCGTGCTCGCCACCGCCGGCATCGACCTGCCGGTGCTCAACGTGTTCAGGATGCTCAGCCTCATGGGCGGAGAGCGGGTCGCCACCTCCAGTTCAGCCGGCCTGCCCCTCGGCGCCATTGTCGCCCACGGCGTGCGCGGAGCCCCCGACATCTCCGCCCTCGCCTCCCTCCAGCCTGGCCGCCTCGCGGTCCTGGTCTGGTATTATCACGACGACGACGTGCCCGGCCCCGACGCCAGGGTCCACCTGTCGCTCGACCACCTTCCTCTCCCGTCCGGCGCGCTCCATCTGACGCAGTACCGGATCGATGAAACCCACAGCAACGCCTACGCCCTGTGGCGGAAGCTCGGCTCGCCCGCCGCGCCAAACGAGACGGAGTATCGCCGTCTCCAGGACGCCGGCCGGCTTGCCGTTCTCGCCGGCTCACCCGCGACGGTAAACGCCGACCAGGGATCCGCGGCCCTGGATTTCACCCTGCCCCGGCAGGGAGTCTCGCTCCTCGTCTTTTCCTGGACTCCCTCGCGCTGAGTCGGCCTCACAGGCCCGCGAGGCGGCTGCGCAACGATCCGTTCCTCACCAGCGGTGCCACCGCCGCTCGCGCCAAGCGCTCAGCGGACTCGTCGAGCTGCGCTGGCGTCGGCTCCGGAGGCTCCACGCCCGAACACGCGCAACCGGACTCGTTGGCCGCGAGCAGCTCAGCCGCCGAACGGATCGCCTCGGTCGATGCCGCGTCGCGCAACTGCGCGGCCAGCTCCGAGATCCGGCGCCCCCCGGCCAGCGACGCCAACACGCTGCGATCCCCGTCCTCGAGACCCGCATCGACCGCCTCCAGCCACTCGGCCAGCATGAGCACCGACGTCGGCACGGGATTCCGCTCCGCTTCGTCCAACAACGAAGCACCCCGTCCGCGTCTTCCGGCTCCGCCCGCTTTTCCCTTCGTCGCCATGCCGACAGACTGGACCAGCCCGCCGCCCAAGGCAATCTGCCGAAATTCACGATCTCGGGATCCGCTGCGGCAACCGCGGGAATTTCCCTCTCGCCTCGGAGTCCAGTCGTGCTGATTCCGCACACCCAAATAACGCAGTTTGCGCCGTACCACAGAGACCGGGAGCGGCTGGGTCTAAACGGCCCCCTGAAGGTAATGGCCACGAAAAACGCCAAAAGGCGCCAGGGTTGCCGACCCTGATCGGAGCGCGATTATAAGCGCACGCAACGCAAAGCCGATGCCCCTCGAATTTTGTGTTTTTCGTGGCGATTCAACTCAGGGCTCGAAAGCGCCGGTGCCAGAGGAGAATTTTGCCAGAATCCCAATTTCTTGGGATCGTGGCAAAGTGTACACGGAATGAGTCATTAACGAGGAGATCATGTATCCAGCCTTTTTCAGCTCCGAGGTGAACACTCCTTCCACACCTTGCATCAACTTCAGCCTCTGTGCCCTCTGTGCCTCTGTGGTTCATACTAGCGTCTTGGATACAGCCCTTCAGCATTCCTTCCCTTCTCCATGACATCGGACTTCTCCTTCCTTCCCGACATCCAGGCTTGTGTGTTCGACGCGTACGGCACGCTGTTCGACGTCACGCGCGTCGCGCGGCTCGAGGACGCGGCCCTGGGTGACAAACACGCGGCGCTGTCGGAACTTTGGCGCGCGAAGCAGCTGCAGTATTCCTGGCTGCGCGGGCTCGGGGGGCGTCACGCGGACTTCTGGCAGGTGACCGGCGAGGCGCTCGACTTCGCGATGGCCGCGCTCGGCCTCGAGGATCCCGCGCTGCGCGAGCGTCTGATGGACCTCTACCTTCGCATCGACGCCTACCCGGAGGTCCGCGGCACCCTGGAGTCCCTCCGGGCGCGCGGGCTTAGGACGGCAATCCTCTCCAACGGCACGCCGTCGATGCTCGCGGCGGCCATTGAAAATTCCGGCCTTGGCCACGCCCTCGACCAGGTCCTTTCAGTCGAGCGGGCCGGGGTCTTCAAGCCGCATCC
>JAJXYI010000655.1 GCA_021780625.1 bacterium
GTTGGTGGTCCGGTCGTCGTCGACTGATATGGAGATCGCTCGTGCGCTGGCAGTTGCGGGGTTGCATGAGATCGAGGAGCTCGTTGCGGACGAAATTTCGCCGATCCCCGAACTGCTTTCGCCCTCCGCGGCGGCGCGGTCGATCGTGTCCGAGGATTCGAAGCCCCTGGTTCAGGCTTCGGCGGCCGGTGCGATGGCGGCTTCGAATGGCCACGGTTTGGCACGTGCGGGTGCGCCGACGAATGGCAGCCGGGTTTCCGCGCCGAAGGCTGTGGAATCCGCACCCCGTCCGCTCAGGTTGGTATTCAAAACCAAGACCTCGGGTCTGACGTTCCAGACCTTCTGGATCGAATCCGACGGAAAGGCGCTGAAGCCGGCGCTGGGCAAGGTCGCGCATGCGGAGAACAATGGCCACATCTCCAGTGTGGAGCGATCGAAGCTAATCGGCCTGGCGGCGTATGCCCGGAAGGCGCATTTCAGTTACGATCAGGAGAGCGGCATCTACACGATGGGCTCGCTGGTCGAGATACCGAATTTTCTCAAGATCGTGTTGCCGGCCTGGCGAAAGCTCTTTTCGGTCGAGCTCGACGACAAGGCGGAGAACCTGCTCAAGGGTACTCGGGCGGTTGAAATCGAGGCGGTGGCCGAAAGGCATTCTGGCAGCGGTGGCACTGCTGGCGAGGGGCTGAACCTTCGTTGGATCTTCCGCGCCGGCGAGCGGCTGCTCTCGGAGGCCGAAATCTCCGCGCTGACGCGCCACGGGGGCGCGCCGACGATCCTGCCGAGCATCGGCATCGTGGCTCTGGCGCCGGAGCGCTTCGAGGCCTACCGGGCCTGGCAGCAGAACGTCGCCGAAACGCAGGGCGAAGGTCCGCTATCGCCTTACCTGATTTTCTCCCTCTTCAACCAGGCCCGCTTCAAGCTGACCCTCACCCCGGAGATCGAGGCGTGGCGCCAAAGCGTGCTCGCGACGCCGTCCGAGTCGCCGGTTCTTCCCGAGCTCCTGCGTCCGTACCAGCGCCGGGGCGTTGAGTGGCTGCATCACCTGTGCGAGGTCGGCTGCCACGGTTTGCTCGCGGACGAGATGGGACTTGGCAAGACGCTCCAGGTCCTGGCCCTGCTCGCGTCGCGGTCCGAAGCCGACCTGCCCAGCCTCATCGTGTGCCCGGCGAGCGTGGTGCCCGTGTGGCGCGAGGAGATCGCAAAATTCTTCCCGTCGATCGCGGTCGACGTCCTGAAGGGCGGCCACGATTTCACATCCCGGAAGGATCCCGTGCTGTGGCTCGCGAGCTACACCCAGCTCCGCAAGCATCGCGCGCTGCTGGACGGAGTCCGGTTCGTGTATGCGGTGCTCGACGAGGGGCAGTTCATCAAGAACCCCGATGCGAAGACGACGCAGAGCTGCTTCGCGATCCAGGCGCGCCACCGGATGGTGCTGACCGGCACGCCGCTCGAGAACCGCCAGCTCGATCTGTGGTCGATCTTCCGTTTCCTGCTGCCAGGCCTGCTCGGGTCCCGCACGGGATTCGAGGCGGCGCTGCATCAGGACCGCAACGGCACCCTGGAGCGCCTGCGCGCGCAGCTCGCGCCGTTCATTCTCCGACGCACAAAGGGCGAGGTCGCCCAGGAACTTCCTCCGAAGCTCGAGATGGACCTCATCTGCCCGCTCACCGACGTGCAGCGCGCCGAATATGCTCGCATCTGCAGCGAGGGGCTCGAGAGGCTCGGCGACGACGTCGGCGCCGCGATGCGCGAGAAGTCGTTTGGATTCCTCGCGCTGCTCACGCGCCTGCGGCAGACCTGCTGCGACCCGGACATGCTCCCGTGGAGAAAGGCGCCGCTGGCCGACTCGGGCAAGATCACGGTGCTGGTCGAGAAGCTCGCCGAGATCATCGGTGGCGGCCACAAGGTCGTGATCTTCTCCCAGTTCGTGATGCTGCTCGATCGCGTGCGCGAGGCGTTGATCCAGACCTATCCGGAACTGCCGCGTCACGAGTTGACGGGCATGACGCTCGACCGCCTGAAGCCGGTGCAGGCATTCCAGACGGCACCCGGCGCCGCCGTGATGCTGGTCTCGCTGAAGGCGGCCGGCACGGGCATCACGCTCCATGCGGCGGACTACGTGTTCCTGCTGGATCCGTGGTGGAACCCGGCGGTTGAGGCGCAGGCCGTCGACCGCGTCCATCGTATCGGACAGACCAATACCGTATTCGTCTATCGCATGGTCACGGCGGGCACGATCGAGGAGCGCATCCAGGCGCTCAAGGCGTCGAAGAAGGACCTGTTCGACCGCGTGGTCGGCGGTCTGGGCGGCGACTTCGACCTCAGCCAGCATTTCTCGTCGCTCAACAGCCTGGTGCAGCTCACCGCGAACGCCGTGTCAGAGGCTGCGCCTGAGTAGAGGTCAGAGGTCGGAGGTCAGAGGTCGGATGTCGGCAGACAGTGTCGGAGATCGGCCACTGTCCAATTTTCGAATTTCAAATTTTCAGAATCTCCAGTCCTTCCACCGAAGGTGTAGTTGAACCACCGAGAAGTCAGAGGTCGGAAGGCGGCGGGCGTTAGGCCGGGCCAGTCAGACGACGAACGGGTTGTACTTCAGCTCGTTGGCGACGGTGGTCAGCGGACCGTGTCCGGGGGCGAGCACGGTGTTCGGGGGCAGTGCGCCCAATACGCGGCGGACGCTGTCGCGCAGCCGGTTTCGGCAATAGAATGCGCAGCCGACGGAGCCCGCGAATAGCAGGTCGCCCGTGACGAAGAGTTTTCGGCACTGGCATCCGCAGACCGTCTCGACCAGGTAGCCGTTGTGCGCGGCGGCATGTCCGGGCGTGTGGAACGCGGTGACGGTGAGGTAGGGGCCGGCCCACTTTCCTCCGTCGGGCAGGGCTTGCCCGCACGGAGCCTCGGCGCCGGAAGGGATGAAGGCCTTTGGAATACGGAGATGCGACATGACCTCGCACAGCCCGCCGACGTGCTCTGCCTCGACGTGCGTCAGAAAGACGGCGTCGATGTGCTTGATCTTCGCAGGCCAGACGGTCCGCAACGCATCGAGGCCCGGCCCGGTGTCGAACAGGAGTCCGCGTTCGCTTCCGCACTCGGAGACGATGTACGCGTTGACCACGCCGATGCCATGGGGCATGCGAAGCGGGTACAGGCAGAAGGGGAGACCGCCGACCTCGGGCTGCGGATAGCCTCCGCTCGCCACTGCGGACAGGCCCACCTCGTTCAAGGACAGTATGTGGGCCAGACGCGACACCTCCTCGCAGGTGAGGTCGCTTCGCCAGTCGAGCGCATCCTGCAACCGAGACAGCTCGATGCCCGCCGCGTCGGCGGTTTCTTCGGTGCTCATGCCCGCAAGACCCATCGCCTTGTCCAGGACGTCGCCGAGCTCGTCCTCGAGGGGGATGTGTTCGTGTGATTGGGCCATGACACTGCTAGGAGAGATCCAGCGCGACAGCCGGCCAA
>JAJXYI010000065.1 GCA_021780625.1 bacterium
GACGTCTGGGGTGGGTCCGCAAATGCAGGGCGGCTTGAGCGAAGAAGGGCGATTAGAGGGGGCAACGTTCGTCTGAGGCGAGCGAAGAGGAAACGGTAGAAAAAAGCGGTGCGTCTTTGGAAAATCAAATCAGCCTGTCCCTAGTATGCCCCTCTAGTGCCCGCGCTAGTATGCCCGTTTTGGGGCCCGAGGCGACCAGCAGCTTCGTGCTGTTGGAATCCTGATAAATAGCCTGTCCCTTTTCTCGCGATTCCGTCGTCATCGACGGCAAATCCTACCGCATGAAGGACCGCCTCACAGAAGAAAACCCTGCCTGATCGTTCCTGACCGCCGGTGGTGATCCTCGCCATCGGCGCCGCTTCGCATCCATGTCGACTTCTTGCCCGCCAGATTACGTCGATGTTCGCTCCGCCGCTCACACCTATGGACGCACGCCGCCGAATTTTGTCAGAATACGCGCTACGTGCGGTGGGGCGGGCTGATGGGCGTTTGTTGGGCGATCCGGCAGCATTGTCACCGATCATCCGGGACGGGTGCGACACCGTCGGCAAAATCCGCGCCGAGTCCGACAAGGCTCGCGGAGCGACCGGGGGGGCGCTATGGCAAGATGTGCACAGGCACGATTATGAACATGACCTTTCCAATTCTTTCGGCTGATGAAGCGGCCGCACTCGTAAAGCATGGCGATACCATTGGCTTCAGCGGATTTACGCCAGCGGGCGCCTGCAAGGTGATCCCGAAGTCCATCGCGGCCCGGGCCAAGGCCGAGCATGCGGCGGGACGGCCGTTTCAGCTGGGGGTGATTACGGGAGCTTCTACTGGAAAGTCCTTGGACGGGGCGCTGGCGGAGGCCGATGCGGTGGCCTGGCGCACGCCGTATCAGTCGGATCCGACCCTGCGCAAGGCGATCAACGAGGGGCGCACCCGGTTCTTCGACCTGCACCTGTCTGCCCTGCAGCCGACGGTGCGCAGCGGTGTCCTGGGTCCCGTGAATTTCGCGATCGTCGAGGCCTGCCGCGTGACGCCCGAGGGCGAGATCACTTTGGGTGCCGGTGTGGGCGCGGCGAATACGTTCCTGCGGCTCGCGGAGAAGGTGCTGATCGAGCTCAACGAGTACCTGCCGGACCTGACGGGCTTCCACGACATTTACGAGCCGCTGGATCCGCCGGTCCGTCGCGAGATTCCGATCTACTCGCCTCGCGACCGCGTGGGCACTGCGACGGTGAAGGTGGATCCGCGGAAGATCGTTGGCATCGTCAAGACGAACACCCCGGACGAGACGGGCGGCTTCGATGCGCCGGACGCGGTGACGAATCGGATCGGCGAAAACGTGGCCGACTTTCTGGCCTCCCAGCTTCGTTCCGGGCACCTGCCCCCGTCGTTTCTCCCGATGCAGTCGGGCGTGGGCAACATCGCCAACGCGGTGATCGGCGCGCTGGGCTCCAATCCGGGCATCCCGCCGTTCGCGATGTACACGGAGGTAATCCAGGACGCGGTGATCGGCCTGGTGGAGTCGGGCAAGTGCACGTTTGCCAGCGGGTGCTCGCTGACGATCTCCAAGGAGAAGGCGGCCGAGGTGTACAAGAACATCAATTACTTCCGCGACCGGCTGGTGCTGCGCCCGCAGGAGATTTCGAACAGTCCCGAACTGGTCCGCCGCCTGGGCCTGATCACGGTGAACACCGCGCTCGAGGTCGACCTGTTCGGCAACGTGAATTCGACGCACGTGATGGGCCGGGACCTGATGAACGCGATCGGCGGCTCGGGCGACTTCACCCGCAATGCGCACATCTCGATCTTCACGTGTCCGTCGGTGGCCAAGAACGGCGCGATCTCGACGATCGTGCCGCTGGTGGCGCACATGGATCACAGCGAGCACTCGGTGCAGGTGGTGGTGACGGAGCACGGCGTGGCGGACCTGCGCGGCAAGACCCCGCACGAGCGGGCGGCGCTGATGATCAACAACTGCGTGCATCCGGAATACCGCGACATCCTTCGCGCGTACGTAAAACTCTCCTCGAAGGGGCACGTGCCGCAGACCCTGCACAACGCGTTTCGCATGCATCTCTCATTCCTCGAGAAGGGCGACATGCGGAAGGTCGAGTGGGTCTGAGCTGCGGTTTCCGCGGGGGCGGCCGGAGCGTCGATCGCCCCCTTTTCGCCCTGCGCCCCTTGCGCAACGGTCGGTGTCGTCTACTTTTCGGCGTCCAACATGATCCTCCCCAGTGAAACAGCAGGCTCCGGCCAGCCGCGTGCAAGCGGCGGGGCGCTCGACCTCGACCTGATCCGGAAATACTCGATTCCCGGCCCTCGGTACACGTCGTATCCCCCGGCCACGCAGTTCAACACCGAGTTCGACAAGCTCCGGCTGGAGGAGGCGATAGCCGACGACAACCGCCCCGGCGGCGGACCGATCTCGCTCTATTTTCACCTGCCGTTCTGCGAGACGCGCTGCTGGTTCTGCGGCTGCAATACGGTCATCACGGCGCGCCACGAGGCCTCCGGCGAATACCTGGTCGACCTCGAGAAGGAAATTGCCCTGATCGCGGCGCGGATGGACCGGTCGCGGCGCGTGGTTCAGGTTCACTTCGGCGGCGGCACGCCGACCTTCCTGGCTCCCGACGAATTGCGGAGGCTGGGCGACATGATCCGCTCGAACTTCACGCTGGCTCCGGATTGCGAGTATGGCGTCGAGGTGGATCCGCGCCGGTTGACGCGTGACCATGTAAAGGCCCTGCACGAGATCGGCGCGAACCGCGGTTCGCTCGGCGTCCAAGACACGAACGGCAAGGTGCAGCTCGCGGTTCACCGCTGGCAGCCGCACGAGCTGAACCAGCGCGTGGTGTCGTGGTTGCGCGAGGACGGATTTCAGTCGATCAACATCGACCTGATCTACGGCCTGCCGCTCCAGACCGCGGACGGTTTTGCGCAGACGATCGACGACGTGGTGGCGCTGGCGCCGGATCGCTTTTCGGTGTTCAGCTACGCCCATGTGCCGTGGATCAAGCCGGCGCAGAAGATCTTCGACGACCGCGGCCAGCTGCCGACGCCGGAACAGAAGCTCGACATGTTCGCGGTGGCCCATGGCAAGCTGACGACGGCGGGCTATGTGGACATCGGGCTCGACCACTTTGCGCGTCCGAACGACGAACTCGCGATAGCCCAGAAGGCGGGCACGCTCCAGCGCAACTTCCAGGGCTACAGCACCCGCGCCGACGCCTCGCTGTACGGATTTGGCATGTCGTCGATCTCTTCGACGCCCGACACCTACCGCCAGAACCACAAGACCCTCCCGGCCTGGCGCGATGCGCTCGCGAAGGGCGAGCTGCCGACGGAGCGCGGCTACCGGCTGTCGGATGAGGACAAATGTCGCCGCACGATCATCATGCGCCTGATGTGCGACCGAAAGCTCGAGTACGCCAACATCTCCAAGCTCATCGGACGCGATTTTGCCGCGACCTATGCCAGGGAAATCGAGTCGCTGGCCGACTTGGAGGCCGACGGAATCGTCACGCGGAGCTCCACCAAGATCGAGGTGACCCGCATTGGCGTGCCGTTGCTCCGCGTCGTCGCCATGCGCTTCGACTCGACTTACGTCGCCGGCCCGCGCCGTCACGCCCAGACAGTCTGAGTGCGCCGGGGTGGGCGCACGTTTAGATTGAAGGTTTAGGTTTAGGGGGCTGAGGGACTGCCCTTTGGCTTCTGGCTGCCACCAGACCGCCGAACTCTGACTTCTGGCCTCTACCGACGGATGGCTCAGGCTTCGATCCAAGGTCACGCAGAGACTCAGAGGCGCAGAGGAGACTGAACTCTGGCTTTTGGTGTCCTCTGGCTGCCATCTGCACGCTGACCGCTGGTTTCTGACCTCCGTCCTTCACACCCGGAGGCTTGCCATTGGGCCGAAATCCGGACTCAAGACGGGGTCACGTCATGCCATTTCGCATCGCCAAAACGTTTACCGTCGAAAGCGGGCACCTGCTCACAAAGCATCCGGGAGCCTGCCGGTTTCCGCACGGCCACAGCCGGACGGTTGAGGTCGTCATCGCGGCCGACACCCTGGACGAGCGCGAGATGGTGTGCGATTTCAAGGCGATCAAACAGACGGTGAGCGACTTCGTGCATCGGTTTGACCACTCGATCGCGCTCAACACGCGGGACCCGCACTACGGCGACTACCGCGAGGCGTACGGCGACCGCGTGGTGCCGTTTGAGGGGGAGGATCCCACGAGCGAGGCGATTGCCCGGATGATCTTCGAGCATGTGAAACAGGCCCTGGCGAACGCGTCGAAGAACCCAGTTGATCCGCTCTATCCGGTGCGCCGCTCGGTGCGTCTGGAGCGGGTGCGTGTGACTGAGACGGCGACGACCTGGGCGGAGTATTGGGAGTAGGCCTGGGCTTGGTTAGGGCCTCGGGGGGAAATTGGACATTTTGACGAATCTGGTCGTAATTCCCCGTCAAGAAACCTGAATTTTCGTCGGCCATCATGTCCGATCTCACCGATCTCTACCAACAGGTCATCCTCGACCACAACCGTCGTCCGCGCAATCGGGGCAAGCTCCCGACGGCCAACCGAGTCGCGCGCGGCGAGAATCCGACCTGCGGCGACCAATGCAGCGTGTATGTGCGCCTGGACGGCGACCGGATCGCGGAGATCACCTTCGACGGTTCGGGCTGCGCGATTTCGCAGGCGAGCGCGTCGCTGATGACGACCCAGCTGAAGGGGCGGACGGCGGCGGAGGCGGAGGAGCTGTTCAAGACCTTTCATCACATCGTGACCTCGGGTGAGGCCCCCGAGGAGATCAGCGACATTGCGGCGTTTGCGGGCGTGCATGCGTTCCCGGCG
This sequence comes from bacterium, assembly GCA_021780625.1. The sequence continues at coordinate 4,845 of JAJXYI010000065.1, forward strand.
CGCATCAAATGCGCGACGCTTGGCTGGCATGCGGCGCTGAACGCGCTTCACGGAGATCCCGCGCCGGTTCACACGGAGTGAGCCTCCCGTCAGCATGCGGCCCCGGACTCGGACGGCCGGTATGCTTCGTATGACTGGGTGACCTTCCTTTATACATCATGGCGACCGATTGGACACGACTCCGCGACCAGTTTCCGACCCTGCTCCAGCAGGTGAACGGCAAGCCACTGGTCTATCTCGACAGTGCTGCGACGACGCAGAAGCCGATCACGGTGCTGGAATCGCTTCGGAAGTTCTATGTCGACGACAATGCGAACGTGCACCGGGGCATCCACGCCCTGTCGATGCGTGCGACGGACGCGTATGAGGCGGCACGCCAGCGTGCGGCGCGATTCATCAACGCGGCGGATCCGGCGGAGATCATCTTCACGCGCGGCACCACCGAATCGATCAACCTGGTGGCGGCGAGCTGGTGCTCGGCCAACCTAAAGAAGGGCGACGTGGTGCTCATCACCGAGATGGAGCATCACAGCAACCTGGTACCCTGGCAGCTGGCGGTGGCGCGTTCGGGCGCGACGCTGAAGTACGTGCCGGTGGTGGGCGGCGACGCGGAGGGCGGGCTCGACATGGACGCGCTCGACCGGCTGCTGACGCCCGAGGTGAAGCTCTTCGCGTTCACGCATGTTTCGAACACGCTCGGCGTGGTCAACCCGGTGGCGGAACTCTGCGCCCGGGCGAAGAAGGTGGGTGCGCTCACGCTGGTGGATGCGGCTCAGTCGATCGGGCACATCCCGGTGGACGTCGGCGCGCTGGGCTGCGACTTTCTGGCGTTTTCGGGTCACAAGATGGCGGGCCCGACGGGCATCGGCGTGCTGTACGGCCGCAAGGCGTTGCTCGATGCGATGCCCCCGTGGCAGGCGGGCGGCGGGATGATCTCGATGGTGGATTTCTTCGAGACAAGCTGGAAGCCTTCGCCGGAGCGTTTCGAGGCGGGCACCCCGAACGTGGCGGACGCCGTGGCGCTGGCGGTGGCGATGGATTTTGTCGACTCGGTCGGCCGCGAGGCGATCGACGCGCACGACCGTGCGTTGTCGGCGCATGCGATGGATGCGCTGGCTGACATACCCGGAATCCGGATACTCGGACCGCGCCGCGGCCAGCCGCGCTCGGGGCTGGTGAGCTTCGCGTTGAAGGACGCGCACGCGCACGACGTGGTGACCTTTGCGGACCAGGACGGAATCGCGCTGCGCGGCGGCCACCACTGCAACCAGCCGCTGATGAAGAAGCTGGGTCTGGCGAGCACGTCGCGGGCGAGCTTCTACCTCTACAATTCGAAGGACGAGATCGACCGCCTGGCCGCCTCGCTGAGGCGGATCGTGAAGTTTTTCAGCGGCGAGTGAGAGGGCAGAAGCGGGAAGCGAGAATCTAGAATTTAGGAGCTAGAATTTAGGAGGGATCCTGCTCGCTGACGCGAGACGTCGAGACGTCCACGCAAAGCGAGCGCTGTGGCTGGCATTCGCCAGTGCGAGCCGTCGGCGAGGCGCGAGTCGAGACTCGCGTCCGAAGGCGGAATCGAGATTCCGCACTCAAAAATGCAGAAATTCTTCTCGATTCCCGCTCGTCGCCTGCCCTGAGCGAAGTCGAACGGGCTCCTCGCTTCCTCGGTCTTCAGCCCTGCTGGCCGGTGGCCTTGGGCGGGAGGGTCCTTAGGTAGGCCCAGAGGGCGGTGAGTTCGGTGTCGCTCATGTGTCCGACGAAGTCGGGCATGACGGGGCTGAGTGTGCGTCCATCCGGTGTGCGGCGGGTGCGCATGGTCTCAACGAACTGGGCTTCGGTCCAGTGGGCGACAGCGCTGCCGGGACCGGGGGTCAGGTTGGCCGCGGGCGGCCAGTTGGGCGGACCCTCGGCGATCTTTCCGCCGGAGAGAGCGGGATTGTGACAGCCCATGCAATTGGCAGCGAGGTAGTGTCCGTACGCGGCGGTGGGTCCGGGCTGGACCGTCGAGGGTTTCACGTTCATGTGGACCAGCTCGGCGGCAGAGAGGCGCATTTTGCCGGTGGCGATCAGCATGCGGGAGACGGGGCCGAGCCTAACGGGCGGCGAGATGCGGTCGACGCTGGGCAAGGAATCGAGATACGCGATGAGATCGCCGACGTCGGCGTCGCTCATGGTTGAAAACTCGAGCGAGGGCATGAGCACGAGCGTGCGGCCGTCGCCGCCGACGCCGTGCCGGATTGCGCGAACCCAGTCCACGGTGGAGTACGAGGCCTTGAGGCCACCGACGCCGTGCGTGAGGTTGGGCGCGTAGAGCTTCCCCATCGCCGGATTGTCGATGACCATGTGGCCTCCTGCGTCGGGGCCGTGGCATTCGAGACAGCCGTGGATGAGGGCGATGTGGTGGCCGCGGGCGATGGCGTCGGCGCCGGTGGGGACGGGCACGGGCTGGACCGCGACGACGTAGCGGCGGTGAAGCTTGGACTGGCTGACGAAGTACAGCGACGTGGCGGCGACGGCGATGATGACGACGAGGGCGGCGACGCCCGCGAGGAGCCGTTTGAGGAGTGTGCGCATGAGAAGCGGGCTGACGAAGAGCGACGGGGGAAAGACAGACCGTCGCCGAATCGGCAGCCGTGAGTGGTGGTTAGTGGAAGGCAGGGGGTACTCGCCGGGGCGAGTGGGCAAACCTGCCGTGGGATGGGCAGAGAGGTAGGCAGGCTGGCGGGGGCAGATCAATCTCCCGTTTCGAAAATTAGCTGCAATGGATGACGCGGGAATCGAAGGAAATGCAGTGGCGGGATTCTTGCTTCGGGGGAGGCTTTCCGTCTAATGCCAAGCTCCATGTTGCCCGACGACCCCACCGTCCCGGCCAAGCGGCGTTTTCTGCCCAGGCTGGGTTCGCCCGGATATCACATCATGCTCGCCGCCGTGGCGATTTTCATTCTCGGCCCGCTCGGCGGAATCTCGGCGGCCTTCATGAATTTCTCGATCGGCTTCTTTGTCGGCGGCCAGGTGCTGGCCGGCATCCTCGGAAGCACGGTCACGCTGCCCTACGGTCCCGAGGGCAAACATGGAGCCAACTACCTGCAGACGATGGCTGCGTCGGTCGCGGGCATGTGCGGCATGGCGGTACTGGTGCAGGCGATGACCTGGCTGGGGATCCCGCAGCCGCCGATGTGGACGCTCATCCTGTATTTCCTGTGCATCGGCATGTTCGGCGTCGGGCTGGGCATGCTGTACACGCCGATCGTCGTCGATCGCATGCAGCTCGCGTATCCCTCGGGGTTCGCGGTGGCGAACATCCTGCGCGCGCTGACGGACAAGGATCTGCTGAAGCGGTCGATCCTGAAATTGGGCGGCGGCATGGCGGCGGGCTTCGCGGGCGGGCTGGCCTCGTTGAAGGTGGCCTGGTGCGGGGCGATCGGCCTGTCGACTTCGACCTTCGGTGCCGGCATGATCGTGGGCGCGCGGCTTGCGTTGTCGGCGCTCGTGTTGGGCCTGGTGGGTCTTGCGTTCAAACCGATGCTGGTCCACGCCGGTTGGATGGGGGCGGACGACCCGTTCCGGAAGATCGGCTTCATCATTGCGCTGGGCATGATTTTGGGGGCGGCCCTGCTGGACGTGAGCCTCCTGCTCGTGCAGGCGGCCCGTCGCCTCAAGGAGACGAAGGCGACCGCGCAGGAGTCGGCCGATTGGAAGAACGTGAACCAGGTGCGGCTTGTGCTGTGGATCGGATTCTGGGCCACGGCGCTCGTGCTCGTCGGCCACCTGGCGCTCGGCCAGCCGCTGTTGTACCTGCTGGTGGCGGTGGCGCTGTCCTTTGTCTTCGTGCTGATCAACGGAATCGCGGCAGGCATCTCTGACAGCAACCCGATTTCGAGCGCCTTCGTGCTCACGGTCTTCATCCTTGCGGGCATGGGCCTGCGCGATCCGCGGGTCGGCCTCATGTGCGCGGCGATCCTGCTGATCGCCTGCAGCGAGGGCGGCGACATGCAGCAGGACCGGTCGACGGGCTGGCGACTGGGCACGAACCGCATCGTCCAGTTCCGCTATCAGGTCATCGGCATCACGATGGGCGCCTTCCTCTCGGTGCTGCTCGCGAAGGTGTTCATGACCGCGTACCCGGTGCTGAAGATCGACCAGTTCACGCACCACATCGAGGGGGCCAAGGACTGGCAGTCGGCGATGACCTACAAGTTTGTCGGCGCGCTGCGGGGCATCACCCAGCCGGCGGGCGGGCACATCATGACCGCGCTGACGCTGGGCGTGGCCATTGGGCTGGTGACGGAGATCCTGCGCAAGCGGTTGTCCAAGTCCGTCGGATACCAGACATTCATCAAGAGCGGACGCCTGGGCTGGGTCGTGGATTTTGTCGTGGACTCGGCGATCCTGCCGAGTCCCTACGCCTCGTCGTTTGGCGGATTCGTGGAGCTCAACACCCTTTACTGGTGGGCGGGTGGCGGCGTGATGTCGTCGCTGTACGACGACTTCATGAAGCGCCGCCTCGCGAAGCGGGCTGCCTCGAGCGAGGCGGGGCTGCCGTCGGACATGAGCACGATGTCGTTGATCGGCGGGGGCCTGATCGCGGGCGACTCGCTGGCGGCGCTTGCCGTCGGCATCGCCGGATTGATCACGACCGTGCTGCACTGAGTGCGCGGGCGGGCAGTGGATCGATGTGGAGTGCGGTGACCTGGCACCGCCATCGACGGGCGGGCCCGACCGCCCGCAGGGTTGGGGAGGAGGTTTCGGATCCCAAAACCTCTGGGCGCGAGTCAGGCCTCGCGTCCGACGGCGGTGTCGGGCCACCGCACTCCACATCAGTCGGCGTCGGCCGCGGGCCGCGGGTGGTGGAAGTTGGCGCCCGGTGCCAGGGCTAGGGCGCGACGGTGACCGTCGTGCTCAGCTCGGGACGGTCGGACGAGGGGCCGACGTCGAAGGCGTAGGCGCAGGGTTCGACGCGGAAGGCGTGGGTGGCGTCGTCCCAATGCCGCAGTTCCGAGACCGGGATCGTCAGCTCGACCGTGGAGCGGGCGCCCGGCTGAAGCGTGACGCGGTGGAAGGCGACCAGCTGCCGCAGGGGGCGGTTCGGGCGCGAGGAGAGTTCGCGTGCGTAAACCTGGACGACCTCGTCGCCGCGGGGGCCGCGGGTGTTTGCGACCGTGACGGAGAGGTGGATGGTGCCATCGGGTTTCACGGTCGGGGAGTCGGCGGTGAGCTTTTCGAAGGCGAAGTGGCTGTAGCTGAGCCCGTATCCGAATGCATACAACGGCTTGCCCGTGAAGTACCGGTAGGTGCGTCCCGCGACCGCGTAGTCGGTGAACGGCGGGAGCTGGCGGTCGTTCGCGTAGAAGGTGATGGGCAGGCGGCCGGAGGGGTTGGTTTTTCCGAGGAGGATGTCCGCCACCGCGTCGCCACCGAGCTCGCCGTAGTACCAGGCGCAGAGGATGGCTGCGGGCTTCGAAGTGTCGAAGGCGAGCGCAGACCCGGTGGTCAGCACGACCACGAAAGGTTTTCCGAGCGAGGCGACGTCGGCGAGCAGGCGCCGCTGGATTGCGGGTAGCTCGATCGAGGTCCGATCGCCGCCGTCGAATCCCGGCAGCTTCATGGCGCGCTCCTCGCCCTCGAGCTGGGGCGTGATGCCGAGGGTGAGGATGATGTGGTCCGCGCGGCGGGCGGCCTCGAGCGCGCGCTCATAGGCGTCGGCGGGGAGGGGCTGGCCGAGGCTCAGGTGGGCGTAGCCACCGTCCAGGGCGGCTTGCGTGTATTCAAACAGGATCGGGCAGGGGACGCCGGCCTTCAGGTCGGCCTTCACGGGGATCCCGTCCCAGGGAACGGGCGAGGCTCCCCAGTCTGCGTGTACCGGACCGTCGCCGATGCGGATTCGGTATCCGGAATTGGAATGCACTGTGAACACGTAGGTGCCGGTGACGGCGGGCACGAACACGCCGGACCAGCGGAGGCTGGCGTGCAGGGCGGGGACGCCCGGGGCTTGAGTGTGTGCGTTCCAGGTGCGCCCGGCGGTCGGATCGGCGCCCGTCCAGACGGGTTTGCCGGAGAGGTCGGGGTTGTCGAAGACCTCGAGTTTCAGTCCTGGGCTGGTTCTCGAGGCATCGGTGAACAGACTTCCGGTCGGGAACGGTAGGTCGGGTTGGAAGCCGGCGACGAGCGGCACGCCTGGCTCGTGCAGCACGTGCACGCCGGCGGGTTTGAGGGCCGCGCGCAGTCCGTCGAGGATCGTGATGGGGTGCGAGGGCGTACCCTCGTAGTTGCCGACCAGGGCGGCGTAGTTGTCGGCCGTGGGGCCGATGACCGCGACGGTCTTGAGGTCGGAGAGCCGCCACGGCAGGGTGCCGTTGTTCTTGAGCAGGACCATCGATTCGCGTGCGGCCTTGAGGGCGAGCGCGGAATCCTGCGGTGTATCCACGGCGGTGATCGACGAGAACGGCACGAGGGACGGCGGGTCGAACTGGCCGAGCTTGAAACGCAGCGTCAGCAGGTGCGTGAGGGCGCGGTCGATGTCGGCCTCGGTCACCAGGCCGCGTTTCAGCGCCTCGGGGAGGGCCTTGTAGGTGGTGCCGGAGCACAGGTCGTTTCCGGCCTTCAGCGCGAGCGCGGAGGCGGTGGCGGCGTCAGGGGCGTAGTGGTGGGTGGCCCAGATGTCGGCGACCGTGTCGACGTCGCCGACCACCGCGCCGTCGAAGCCCCAGGTCCTGCGAAGGACGTCGGTGAGCAGGTGGTGGTTGGCGGGCATCGGGATGCCGTCGACGGCATTGTAGGCGGCCATGACGGATTCGGCGTGGCCCTGGCGGATCCCGCGCTCGAAGGCGCGCAGGTAGTAGTCGTGCAGGTCGTCGGCGCTCGGGTGCTCGTCAGCGACGTGGCGCAGCGGCTCGGGTCCGCTGTGTACGGCGAAATGTTTCAGGGTGGCGACGGCCTTGAGGTAACGCGGGTTGTTGCCTTGGATGCCGGTTACGAAGCCGACGGCGAGCGTGCCGGTGAGGAAGGGGTCCTCGCCGTAGGTCTCCTGGCCGCGGCCCCAGCGCGGATCGCGGAAGAGGTTGATGTTGGGAGACCAGATCGTGATGCCCTGGTAGATGTAGGTGTTTCCGTCCTGGGTGAGGCGTGCGTGATTATATTTGGCGCGGGCCTCGGTCGACACGACATCGCCGACCTGGTGGAGCAGAGCGGGATTCCAGGTGGCGGCGAGCGCGATGGCCTGGGGAAACACGGTGGCGATGCCGCTGCGGGCGAAACCGTGGAGCCCCTCGTTCCACCAATGGTAGGCGGGGATTCCGAGCCTCGGCACGGCGGGGCTGTCCATCATCAGCAGGCTGATCTTCTCGTCGGTGTGCAGCCGCGAGACCAGGTCGGCCACGCGTGTCGGGATCGGGAGGGCCGGATCGCGGAACGGAGGCTGATTCGACTGGGCGTAGGCGGACACGGCGAGGAAGGCGCAGAAGAGGAGTCGGCAGGGGTTCATGGGGAATGGGATGGTCGGGCGTCGCGGGGTTTTGGGTACGCCGTCCCGGGAAGTGTGCTACCATTGTGCTGCGACGCAACACAGGGGCGGGGGCAATCAGTTGAGGGATGGCCTGTGCGTGCGCGGGTCTCGGCGCGGCGGCGGATGGCCTCGAAGGGGGAATTGAAAAATCCAAAGAAAGCTGGAAGCCGGGCCGCCTTTGATTCCTTTTGTTGGCGTCCGTACGAGTGTCAGCGGCTCACTGCATGAAACCCAGACTCAGGCTCCGTCCGATTTCCCTGCGCCAGCGTCTGGCCGCGCTGTGGCCGCATTATCCGCTGGCGATCGTGATGTTGGGGGTCGGGGGCTTGAGTGTGGTGGATGGGCTCGATCTTCCGGTGAGGATTCTGACCAAGAGCCACACGTTGAGCGCGGTGGCCCAATCGCTGTCAGCGCTGGGGGGCACGCCGCAGATCATCCTGGGTTTGATGATGGTGCTTGCGGGCATCGGCTGCCTTTGGCGGATCGTCTCGGCGTGGATACTCTCGGTGCTCCTGCTTTCGGTGGCGGTCGGCGTCGACGTGGCGCGTGGGGCGTGGGGGCTGAGCCTCGCACTCGAAGTGCTGCTGCTGGTGTCGTTCGTGGTTGCGAAGCCGCATTTCCGCCGGCGTACCGCGATCGCGAACGTCCTGTATTCGCTTAGCGGAGTCCTGGCTGTCCTGGCCTACGGCATCTTTGGAAGTTTCCTCCTGGGCGGAGGGTTCTCACCGCAGATCCATGATTACGGCACGGCCACGTATTTCACGGTCGTCACGCTGTCGACGGTCGGCTACGGCGACATCGTTCCCAAGACACCCGAGGCCCGCTGGTTTGTGGTGTCCCTGCTGGTGATCGGGTTGGGCGTGTTCGCGAGTGCGATTGCCTCGACGCTCGGTCCGAAAATCTCCGGCGAACTGCAACGGCTCTTCAATCCCAAGGCAAAAAAAGTGGAACACAAAGATCATGTCATCCTCGTGGGCGAGGGCGCGATTGCGCTGAACACGGCCACGGAACTCAAGGAGCGCCGCGTTCCTTTCGTGCAGATCGTTTCCAGCAGGTTGGAGGGGACCGCGGATGAGACCCACGCCGTGGTGGAGGGCGACGCCTCCGACGACCAGGTTTTGCGCAAAGCGGGCATCGCGACGGCGCGGATGGTGATCGCGGCGCGCGACGATGACGGGGAAAATGCGTTTATTTCGCTCGTCGCGAAGGACCTGAACCCGGAGGTGAAGACGCTGGCGGTGGCGAGCTCGGCGATGTCGATCCGGCGGTTGAAGCTCGCGCGTGCTGACCTGGTGTTTTCGCCGGCCGCGGTGGGCAGCCGACTGATGGCCGACCTGGTCGAGGGCAATCAGATCTCCGCGGCGTTCCAGGACCTGCTCGAAGGCCATCCGAAGAAGAGCTGAGCGCGTGGTATTCTGAGCAGAGAGGCGGCACGGGCGGTGCGATGGCACTCCAAGCTCCGGCATTCCCGCCGCCAGACTTTCAGCCTTTCCCAGTAAACCATCCCTTCCATTCCCGTCATCCCTGTCAAATAGCCGAGGTCGCCAGCCCGCCCGGCAGATTTGTGGGACGGGCGCCGCAAGGTCAGAGCGGCAGCCGCAGGACGGCCACGCAGCCGCGCGCTCCGTCGGCGCGGTTTGAGAGCGTCAGTTCGCCCTCGTGATTTTCGGCGACCTGGCGACTGAGCACCAGGCCGATGCCCGA
>JAJXYI010000492.1 GCA_021780625.1 bacterium
GTGAGGAGTGGGTTCGGTCGTGTTCATGAGAAAAAATCAGGCGTTCGATTCCGTTGAGCTACCCGTCTCCGCCGACTCGGGCTCGCCGTGCAGCGTGAGCAGTAGCGCACATCGGCCGTCGGTCGCCTTGAGCGCATGCGGGTGTCGCGGCGGAAGATGCAGGAGCGCCCCTTGCTCCAGCCACTCCCAGCGGTCGTTGAACTTGAACTGGCAGCGCCCCGCGATCACCTGCACCAGCGCGCGACGCCCGTTCGTGTGCTCCGTGAGCTCCTGCCCCGGGGCAAACGCAAACAGGACGACGCGCAGGGTGTCGCTCGTGTACAGGGTCCGGCTCACGATGCCGGCATCCGCGTATTGCAGCAGGTCGCCAAGGGCGAGCGCCTGCGCCACATTTGGTTCGATCGGGAGCGTTGCTGTCATGCCCGCAAGCCTAGCAGGCCGCCCACCGGGCCGCTTTGACCCGCGTCAAGGTTTTCCCAGCCCGGATCCGAGCCTCACCTGAAGGCGTGCAGGAAGGCCACCGCAATCGCGGCCAGCACCACTGCGGCAATCGCCACGATCAAGGCCCATTTCAGCAGCTTGAACACCAGCTGCACCAGGCCCCCGACCACCAGTCCGGTGCACAGCACCACGAACCAGAGCGGATACTCGCCGAGCGAGTTGACCATGGGGCGTATCCAATCCATCGCCCGACGCTCGCAAAGCCCCCGCGCGCGTCCAAGCAAAATGATTTGATCCGGCACGCCGCTCTGCTCCAACTCTGCCCGCGATGAAAGACAAACCCTGCCTTCTGGCCTGGATCACCTGCGACGCGGTCCATATCGACCCGCTCACCGGCAAACACACGATCCTCGGCGCGTTTTCCCACATCCGCTCCGCCCGTTACCCCATGACCTACCCCTTCATGGTCTGGTTCATCACGGTCACCGGCTGCACCAGCGGAGAGCACAAGCTTAAGATCTCGATGGGCATGAACCCCTCGAACGTCACGCCGCTGATGGAACGCCCCTTCCAGGCCCAGGACCCGCTCCAGCGCGTCAACCTCATCAACGAGGTCGCCAATCTTTCCTTCCCTAAGCCTGGCGAGTACTCCATCGTCGTCGAGGTCGACGGCGAAACGCTGCTCGTCACCAACCTGATCCTCACCGACTGAGTCGCCGCTCGAGCCCCGGGCGCCCTTCGCCCGATCCCCTCGAAAGCCTCGTCAAGCATCCCCGCCCCGGCGGGGATCTCTCGTTCATGGAAGTCTATCCTCTCTCCGCCAAGTACACGATGATCGTCGGCTCGATCGCTCTTGATCGCGTCGCCACGCCGGACGCCCAGAGCCCGCTCGTCCTCGGAGGCGCGGCCAGCTACGCCTCCGTCGCCAGCAGCTTCTTCGCGCCGACCCGCCTCGTCGGCGTCGTCGGCAAGGACTTCCCCAGCGAACACCTGGCGCTCTACAAGTCGCATCATATCGACCTCGACGGCCTCGAGGTCGACCGCGAGCGCAAGACCTTCACCTGGTCCGGCCGCTACCGCGCGAAATTCGCCGGCCGCGACACGCTCGACCTCGGCCTCAACTGCTTCGAGCGCTTCTCGCCCTCCATCCCCGCCTCGTATCGCGCCACGCCCTACGTGATGCTCGGAGCGATCCAGCCCTCGCTCCAACTCCACGTCATCGAGCAGATGAATACGCGTCCCAAGCGCCCATTCTTCCTCGCAGACACCTTCGACCACTGGATCAAGACCGCCCACGACGACCTGATGCAGGTCTTCAAGCGGATCGATATGCTCGTCATCAATGACGAGGAGGCCCAGCTGCTCACCGGCGAGGACAATCCCTACCGGGCAGGGCCGGCCCTGCGAAAAATGGGCCCCTCCATCGTCGTCATCAAACAGGGCGCCCACGGCGCGCTGCTGTTCCACCTCGCCGGACACTTCGTCGTCCCGGCATACCCGATCGAGAAACTGGTCGATCCCACCGGCGCGGGCGACAGCTTCGCCGGGGCGCTCACCGGCTACATGGCCGTGACGAACCGCACCGACTTCGGCGCCCTCAAGAAGGCGCTCGCCTTCGCCTCCGCCACCGCGAGCTTCACCTGCGAAAGCTTCAGTGTGAAGGCCCTGTCCGCAGCGGGACGCCCGGAGATCGACAAGCGCTTCCGCGCGCTCATCAACATGACCCGATTCTGAGGGTCGTCAGCCCTCGAGCAGCGCCGAAAACTCCCCCGGGAGCGGCGCCTGGGCCTCAAACCGGTGGGTCCGTCCGTCCCACTCGTACTCGAAGGCCGTCTCGAGCGAGTGCAGAAACAGGCGCTTCTGCCCGGTCGCTTTCGCCAGGTGCCGGTTCGCGCCAAAATCACCATAGGTCGCATCGCCCACGATCGGAAGTCCGTGGAGCGCACATTGCACCCGCAGCTGGTGACTGCGCCCCGTGCGCGGCTCCAGGCGGATCAGCGAGAGCAGCGGCTGCCCGCGACGACGGCGGAGGAGCTGCATGCGACTCTCGCAGGGAATGTTTCCCGCGCCGCTCGTCCGGATCTTCCCGCCGCGTTTGTCCACCGCCAGACGGTCCCGCCACACCTGCGCCGGAACCGACGGCGCGCCAAACACAAGCGCGTTGTAGATCTTCCGCACCGTCTTGCGACGAAACTGTTCACGAATCGCCGACGCCAGCCCCGCGCTGTCCGCGGCGAGGATCACGCCCGACGTCGCCGAATCCAGCCGGTTGAGCAGCCACAGCCGGCCCCCGGAGGCTCCTTCGTAGCATTCGCGCTCGAGGGAATACGGCGCACGCACCAGCGCACGCTCGATGTCGTCTCGGGAATTTGGATGCGACAGCACCCCCGCCGGCTTCGCAAAGGCCATCAGGCCGCAGGCGTCGCGCACCAGGAGCGCCACGCCATCACCCAGCGGGAGGTCGATACCCGGCACACTCGGCACGCCTTCGCTCACTGGTAGTAGAACACGAAGGTCATCTGCTGCTGCTCGCCCAGCGTCGCGATCATGTCCTTCGACCATTTGTCATAGGGCGCCGGAAGCGTGATCGCCGCCACGCAGTAGTCCTTGCCCTGCCTGCCCGCCGTGTCGCTCTGCACATTGACGATGTTCCCAATGGTGCCGTCGCTCTTCAAAATGAACGTCACGCTCACGGACGATCCCTGCGCCGGATAGGTCTTCGCATCCATCAGCAGCTTGTCCCACTGCACCTGGACCGTCTCGGTCAGCTCGCGAAGATACTGCCCCCAGGCACTCCAGCGCGCGTCGATCGCCGCCAGGCCGATGTTCGACGTGCCGAATTTGTTGTCCTGGAAAACCGCCGGGCGCGTGCGGATCTGGTCGAGATGCGGACGCGGCATCGGATGCCTCGGGTCGATCGTGATGGGCCCCAGCACGCCCTCGATCAGCGGCGCGTCCGGCGTGCCCTTCACCTGCTTCGGCACATCGCGGGGATTTGTCGAAGCCTTCGCGAT
>JAJXYI010000521.1 GCA_021780625.1 bacterium
TAGTGCGGGATGTCGATGCCAAGCAGCTTGGCGGCCTCGATCATGTTCGTGCCCTTCGGCACGGCGATCTCCCTGCCGTCCACGTTGACGGTGATGAGGTCGGTTTTGGCGGGCGTGGTCATTGATGAAAAAGGAATGGAAGAATTCAGAATCCAGAATTCAGGATGGTTCGGTGATGGGAGCCCAGGAGGCGACCTGCATTGCGCTGGCGGCGATCGGTCGGACCAAGAATGATCAGATCCTCGAAGGTCTTCGCTGAAGTCCTTCTGGATTCTGAATTCTGGATTCGGGATTCCATGATTGGCATCCTCAGACGAGCGTGAGCGGGTTCGTGCCGGCTTTCTTGGTCTCCGGGTAGGCCTTGAAGTCGTCGGCGAACTTTTGGACGAAGCTCTGGGTGGGCCAGGCGCAAGCCTCGCCGAAGGCGCAAATGGTGCGACCGGCGATCTGGTCGGCCACGCTCTTGAGCAGCTGGCCGTCCTCGGCCCGGGCGTCGCCGTGCACCATGCGGTTGGTGATCTTTTTCATCCACAGCGAACCCTCGCGACAGGGGGTGCACTGGCCGCAGCTCTCGTGGGCGTAGAAGGCATTGAGATTGGCGAGGGCATCGACGACGTTCACGCGGTCGTCCATGACGATCACGCCGCCGGAGCCGCCCATGGTGCCGCAGGCGGCGAGCGAGTCGAAATCGAGCGGGATGTCATCCACGCCCCAATCGAGCATCGAGCCGTCCTTCTGCTTCACCTTGAAACGTTCGCCGAAGCGCAGGACCTTGGCGGACGAGCCGCCGGGGATCACGGCCTTGAAAGAATGGCCGGGCAGCGGGCCGCCGCAGATTTCATTGAGCAGCTGGCCGAAGGTGACCTTGCCGCATTCAAATTCGTAATACCCAGGGCGCTGGACGTGACCGCTGACGCCGATGATGCGGGTGCCCGTGTTGTTGGGCGTGCCGATCTTCGCGTAGGTGTCGCCGCCGATGTCGGCGATGTGGCGCACCTGGCAGAGCGTCTCGACGTTGTTGACGATCGTCGGGCACTGGTAGAGCCCGAGCACGGCCGGGAAGAAGGGAGGCTTGATTCGCGGATACGGGCGCTTGCCCTCGATCGACTCGATCAGGCCGGTCTCCTCGCCGCAAATGTAGGCGCCGGCGCCGCGGTGGACGTAGATCTCGCAGCTGTAGTCGGTGCCGCAGATGTTCGGGCCGACGAAGTTCGCAGCACGAGCCTCGGCGATGGCCTTCTCAAAGATGCGCGCACCGTGCGGAAACTCGCCGCGGATGTAGATGTAGGCCTGCTTCACGCGGTTCGCAAAGCAGGAGATCATGATGCCCTCGATCAGCTGGTGCGGATCCTGGTGAATGATGTAGCGATCCTTGAACGTGCCGGGCTCGGACTCGTCGGCATTGACGACCAGGTAGATGGGCTTCCCGCTCTTGCGATCCACGAGGCTCCACTTGAGGCCGCAGGAGAAACCCGCGCCGCCGCGGCCGCGCAGGCCGGACTTCTTCACCTCGTCGATGAGTTCCTCGGGCTTGCGCGTGACGGATTTCTTGAGGACCTCATAGCCGCCGTTGCGGATGTAGCAGGCGAGGTCGTTCGTATAGCCGGGCTCGTCGATGTGCTTGAAGATGATGCGGCGTTCGAGCGAATGAGGCATGGCGGAAAGAGTCGAAAGGGATGGAAAACCGGGCGGAGAAATCAGGTGGACGCGCGCTTTTTCGCCTCGTCGCGGATTTGAGCGGCCAGGGCGGAGGCCTTCGCCTCGTCCACGCGCTCGTGAAGCTCGTCGTCGATCATCACGACCGGCCCGGAGCCGCAGCTCGCGAGGCACTCGACGAACTCGATGGTGACCTCGCCGTCGGGCGAGATCTCGCCGCGATGGGTTGAGAACTCCTTCTCAAGGCGCTCGCAGACCTTGTAGCCACCATTCAGGGCGCAGGACAAGGTGCGGCAGACCTTCACGTGACGCCGGCCGATCGGGTGGCGGCGGAACATCGGGTAGAAGGTCACCAGCTCATAGATGTTGATCGGCTGGAGCTCGAGCTTGGCGGCGATCCACTCGATCGCCTCGTCGGAGATGTAACCCTGTTCCTCCTGCACGAGGTGGAGCAGCGGGAGCGAGGCGCTCCGCTTCACGGGATAGTGCGTGATGACCTCGTCGATACGGGCCAGGGTTTCGGGTTTGAGCGTAAAGGCCATGGGAAGTGCAGAGGGCGCAGAGAGGGATCAGCGGTCACATTCGCCCATCACGAAATCGAGCGAACCGAGGATGGAGACGACGTCCGCGATGTATTCGCCGACGCAGACCTTGGGCAGGATGGAGAGATTACAGAACGAGGGGCTGCGGATCTTCATGCGCCACGGCACGCCTCCGCCCTTCGAGACGACGTAGAAGCCGAGGATGCCCTTGGGATTCTCGGCCTCGAAGTAGGCCTCGCCTGCCGGCAACTGCGGGCCCTCGGTGACGATCATGAAGTTGTTGATGAGCTCCTCCATGCTCGTGAGGATCTTGTCCTTGGGTGGAGCAAAGATGCGGCGGGCATCCGTCGCGTACCAATCGCCCGACGGGAACTTGGCGAGCACCTGCTTGATGATGCGCACGGACTGGCGCATTTCCTCGCCGCGCACCGCAAAGCGATCGTAGCTGTCGCCCTTGGTGCCGATCGGGACCTCGAAGTCGTACTGTTCGTAGCCGAGGTATGGGCGGTCCTTGCGCAGATCGAGCGGCACGCCTGAGCCACGAAGGTTGGGTCCCGTGATTCCGTAAGCGATGGCGTCTTCCTTGGAGATGACGCCGACGCCCTCGGTGCGATCGAGGAAGATGCGGTTGCGGGCGAGCAGGCCGAGGACCTCCTCCAGGATCGGCGAGAACTGGTCTACGAAGGCGCCGACCTTTTCGAGCCAGCCCGGAGGCACGTCGCGGGCCACGCCGCCGATGCGGGTGTAACTCGTCGTGAAACGGGCGCCGGTGAGCTCCTCGAAGAGCTTGTAAAGCTTCTCGCGCTCCTCGAACGAATACAGGAAGACCGTCCACGCACCCACATCGATACCGTAGGCGCCAAGACCCATCAGGTGCGCCGAAATGCGGGCCATCTCGGAAACCAGCACGCGGATGGCGGCGCAGCGGGGCGGCACCGTGATGCCTGCGAGCTTCTCGACCGCAAGGGCGTAGGCGACGTTGTTGGCCAGCGGGGCGAGATAATCCAACCGGTCCGTGTACGGCACGAACTGGTTGTAAGTCATGTTCTCGGCGATCTTTTCGTCGCCGCGGTGCAGATACCCCAGGACCGGGTCGGCCTTGGTCACGATCTCACCGTCGACCTCCATCTGGAGGCGGAGCACGCCGTGGGTCGAAGGATGCGAAGGCCCCATCGAGAGCGACATCGATTCGGTCTGCTGGCTCTCAGCGGCGGCGGCGTTCTTTGCCGCAGCATCGGGAAATGCGAATTCGGTGG
>JAJXYI010000282.1 GCA_021780625.1 bacterium
GATCGTGCCGACATACACCTTGTAGCGCGCCTCGATGTCGATGGTGGCGGTCTTCAGGAAGTAGGTGTAGGCGTAATCCAGGTTTCCGAATTCGGTCGCCACGAGCGCGTAGGCACAGGCGCTCAGGCTGGAGCCGTGCTCCGTCCGGGGCTCGTAGTAGTCCCAGTTCGCGCGTTTGACACGCTCGTCAAAGCGGTCGCGGAACAGGTGGAGCATCATGACGACGTCGGCCTGCTTGATGACCTGGGTGTGCACGGCGAGCCCCTGGCCCGCGCCGAGGTACTCGTTCGGGTGGGCCT
The DNA here is from genome assembly GCA_021780625.1 of bacterium. The sequence continues at coordinate 300 of JAJXYI010000282.1, forward strand.
TCGCTGCGGCGAGTTCTGCCGGAGTTGCGGGACGCAGGCGGTGGTAGCCGTCGAATTGCTCGATGACGCCGGTGCGCCGGTCGGGGCCAGGCACGTAGAGCCGCCGCCTGGCCTCCTGGAATCCCGCGAGTTCGCCCTCGATATCGAGCTTCCCCAGGAGCGTGCGCAGCTCGGCGGGATGAGCCCGCTTCAGGTACGCCACGAGCTCGCCAGCAATCGCGAAGGTCTCGCGGGCAACCATGCTGGTGAAGGCGTTGTTGTTGACGCGTTCGTGGTATTCATCGGGGCCGACGACATCAAGGATCTCGTAGCGCCGCTTCTCCTTCTTATAGTAGGCGTATGAAAAGTAGAACCGGGCGCATTCGAGGATGACCTCGGCACCGCCGTCGAGCAGCAGCGAATCGTCGCCGGTCACCTTGAAGTAGGCCCACATCGCGATGGCCACGTCGCCGCTGATGTGGACCTGCTTGTCGCGAAAGTGCGTGCGGAGGTTTCGACCGGTGAGAGGGTCACCAATATTGAAATACGAGCATGCCTCGTCACCGGTGTCCTGGCTCTCCCAGGCATACAGGGCTCCGCGGTAGCCGGGCCCCTCGGTGGCCGCCTTCCTCCGGGCTCCGTCCAGGGTGCGAATGCGGTAGCGCAGGAGCTCCACGGCGGTCGCAGGGAACGTGTGGAGAAAGAACGGATACATGAACATCTCCGTGTCCCAGAACACGGCGCCCTTGTACACCTGGCCCGAAAGGGCGCGGGCGGGGATCGAATTCGCGCTGCCGGCGACCGGAGCGACCATCAGGAGCTGGAAGATGCTGTAGCGGAGGGCGCGCTGAGCGTGGTCGTCGCCCTCGATCCGGACGTCGCAGCGGCGCCATTTTTCCGCCCACTTTTCGTCGTGCCGCGCGAGGCAGGCAGCGAAGCCCGATGTGGCGGCGGCCGAGGCCGCGGCGCAGGCCGCCTCCTCGAGCGAGCCATCGCAGCGGTCGTTGTCGGTGAACACCGCGAAGAACTTCTCGAAGACGCAGGCCTGTCCCGGCTTCAGATTGAGTCGATAGATGCGCAGGTTCCTGTGGTCCTGGTCCACGAGCGTCTCGGCACCGAGATCGCCGTTGAGCACCTCCGCGACGCAGACGCGCTTCGAACTCTCGTTCGTCCGGCCCCGCACCACGAGGGCGCGACCGCGCTTGGACGCCTGGAGGTCGAGCAGGTGCGGGCCGTTGAGGTCCCAGATATTGTAGTCGATTCCGGTGCGAATCGTGACGCGGGCTGCCTTGTCGCAGGTCAGTTCGAGACGCACCACGCCGAGGTTTGGACAATCGGCGCTGAGGAAACGCTCCGAGCGAAGGCGCAGGATCCTGCCCTTGGCCATGAACTCAGTCTCCCGCTCGAAGCGGGCGTTTTTGAAATGGACAACCTGGCGGTGCGAACGCACCGCGCCACCCAGGGCGCTGAGCTCCACGCCTTCGAGTTCGACACGGGTGAAGGCGCCATTGGGCGCATTGACCGGCTCGCGCCAGGCATCACCCACGCGGTCGAAGAGGCCCGCCAGCATGACCCCGACCGAATCCTCCGGACCGCATTCGTCCAGCGTGCCGCGATAGCCCATGTAGCCATTGGCAAGCTGAAATACGTTGCCGCGGCGCAGCAGGCTTTCGCGGCTGCCGCCATGGCTCCTTGTGCTGAGTGTCCAGGAATCGGTCATAGAAAAAGGTCAGACGCCGGGCTTGTGATCGCGCACCCGCGTCATCAACAGCGCCGCGATGATCATCGATACTCCCCCGAGCGCGATCGCCAGAATCGCCTGGCCGTGAAACACGGTGCGGACCATCAGGCCCAGCACGGCGGCTGCGAGAATCTGGGGAATGACGATGAAGAAATTGAACATGCCCATGTACACGCCCATCTTCCGGTACGGCACCGTGGCGCTGAGGATGGCGTAGGGCATCGTCAGCAGGCTCGCCCAGGCAATGCCCAGGCCCGTCATAGAAACGATGAGCAGGTGGGGATTCTTGAAGAAGTACATCGAGGCGAGACCGAGTCCGCCGATGATCAGGCAGATGACGTGGGTGGTGACGCGGCTCGTGCGCCGTGCTATCCAGGGCAGCGCAAAGGCCACGAGCGCCGCGACGCCGTTGTACACCGACATCAGGATGCCGACCCAGTTGGCGCCCGCGTTGTAGGCTGCGGAGGTCGGGTCGCTGCTTCCGTAGTGGTAGCTGGTGACCGCGGCCGTGGAATAGATGAAGAACGCGAACAGCGCGAACCAAGTGAACATCTGGGCAAGTGCCAGCTGGCGCATCGCCTGCGGCATGTTGTTCACATCGTACACGATCTCCACGAGCCCGCGTTTGTGGCCGGAGCGGTAACGAAGCGCGGCGACGATTTGAAGCAGACCGTAGAAGCAGACGCCGCCGGAGAGGATGTAGAGCGGCTTGTCCCAGCCCAGTTCACGAATCAGGAGGCTCGCGCCGAGGCCGAGCGCCAGAATCACCGATCCCAGGGTGATGTAGCGGCGTACGTTGAGCGTGAGCTCGGGCTCGGATCGATCCTCGACGCGGTCGGAGCCTTCGTGGAAGGCGGCCTGCTCCTCGGGCGAGTATTCGCGGGTGGAGTAGATCGTCCAGAGCACAGCCAGCAGATAGATCACACCGCCGAAGTAGAACGACCATTTCACGGATGGCGGCAGCTGCCCCTCGGGGGCGGTGTTGGCGACGTGGAAGACGTTCGTGAGCAGATAGGGCAGCGCGGATCCGATGACCGAACTGGCGCCGATGAAGAAGGTCTGGACCGCGAAGCCGATGGTGCGCTGCTCGTCGGGGAGCATGTCGCCGACGAAGGCGCGCATGGGCTCCATGGTGACGTTGATGGAGGCGTCCATGATCCAGAGCATGCCCGCGGCGAACCACAGCGCGGGAGAGTTGGGCATGACGAGCAGGGCCGTGGAGGCGAGCAGCGCGCCGACGAGGAAGTAGGGTTTTCGGCGACCCAGACGGTTCCACGTCTTGTCGCTCATGTAGCCAATGATTGGTTGCACGAGCAGGCCGGTGACTGGACCCGCGATCCAGAGGATGGGGATCTGGTCGACCTTGGCGCCGAGCGTCTCGAAGATGCGGCTGACATTGGCATTCTGCAGGGCAAAGCCGAACTGAATG
>JAJXYI010000568.1 GCA_021780625.1 bacterium
CACTGCGGTTCCGGCAGTGATAATCTCCATGCCTTCCCTCCTGGACAGCCGACAACTGCTCGCCTTCTCAACCCTCGCCCGGGTTGGCAGCTTCACGCTCGCTGCGAAGGAGTTGGGGCTTACCCAGAGCGCCATCAGCCATGCCATGAAGGCCTTGGAGGAGGAGATCGGCTGCCGCCTGTGCGACCGCGCAGGCCGCCGGGTGATGCTGACGCAGGCCGGGGAACAGTTCCTGCAGCACGTCGACAAGATCCTCGTGGAGATGCGCGCGGCCCGCGTCGGGATCGAGAATCTTAACAACTGGGGCCACCTCCGGCTGCGCGTGGGCGCCAGCACGACCGCTTGCCAGTACATCCTGCCTTCCGTGCTTCGGGAGTTCAAACAGCGGTATCCTCGTTGCACGCTTGCCGTGGAACCGGGCGACTTCTCCCGCCAGCTCGAGCTCCTCGAGACGAAACAGACCGACCTGGCGCTGATGATTGAGCCTCCTGACCAGAGGGACTGGGCCTTCGTCCCGCTGTTCGAAGACGAGCTCCGTCTTCTGGTCGCCCCCAGCCACCGCTGGGTGAAGGAGGATCAGTCCGTCCGCGGACCCATCTCCGACGAGACGCTGATCCTCTACAGCAAGACGAGCCTCACCTTCCGCCTGATCCAGGACTACTTCAGCAACGCCGGCATTTCGCTGGGACACTTCATCGAGCTCGGCAGCATGGAGGCGATCAAGGAACTGGCCAAACTCGGTGTCGGCGTGGGCGTCGTATCCCCATGGGTCGCCCGAAACGAACTTGCTCAGGGGACTCTGATCTCGTTTCCGCTCGGAACCAACCCGCTCCGGCGGCGCTGGGGCGTGGTGTATTCCCGCCAGCGCAAGCTCTCCCTGAGCGAGGAGACCTTTGTCTCGCTCTGCCGCCTGCACACCGCCTCATTTGGCCCGGACGACGGTCGCGCCGCGTCCGAGGCTCACGGCTGAGCCGGACGGCCCGCTCTTACCAGCGGATCCCGAGCCGCAGCAGGGCCTCGCACCAGGCGCTGCGCACCGCCGCGCGGCGCGCCTCGTATCGCTGTCGGTTTTCGTCGAAGGAGGCGCCGTGGACGCGGTCGAGGAGCGCCCGTATTTCGCGGTCCTTCCGCGCCTGCACAGCCGGGGCCGGCGTGTCGTCGCCCACGCGTTTCGCTCCGAGAAAACGGGGCAGCCGCACAATCCGCGCTCCCGTCGCCTCGAACCGCAGCAGGAGGTCCCACGCCAGCGTGTAGTGCAGGCTCGGATCAATCCCTCCGGCCCGATCCCATGCACGCTTCCTCCAAAACAGCGTCTCTCTCGGCACCCAGTCCACCCAGCGCCACGTCTCGGCGTCGTGCTGCGGCATCACCCAGCGGCCGATCTCCCGGTCATCCTCGTCGATGAGTATGCGGTGCCCGTACACGACGTCCACGCGCGGATGGCGCGCGAAATAGTCTCCCACCCGACGCAAAGCACCCGGAGCCAGCACGTCGTCCCCGTCAAGCCACGCCATTACGTCGTCCGGCGCCAGGGCTCCGGCCAGGGAGTCGAAGCCGCGCGCGAGCGCGTCACCCTTGCCCGCGTTCGCCCCCGTCAGCCAGCCGTGGAGCTGCGACTCCGCAGCCCGGATCACCTGGATGCTCCGGTCGGAGGAGCCACCGTCCTGGATTACGTAAAAGAGTCTTGGATACGCCTGGAGCCGCGTCGCGCTGGCGATCGCGCGCTCCAGGTGGCGCGCCTGGTTCAGGCTCGGGGTCACCAGGCCGATGCGCGGCAGGCGCGAGGCGCGGATCCGGCGCGGCGCAAGCCGGCGGTCCCACGCGGCCCTCCGCGCGGGATGCTGCCTCGGTTCGCCGAGCGCGCTGCGCCGCGTGCCTTCCAGCAGGAAGTCCTCCCAAAGGCGTCGGAGCGGCGCCGCGACCTTCGCGGACCAGAAGCCCGCGGCCGCGAGCCCGATCCTGCGGCTCAGCGCTCCACCGCGCGTCGCTTCGAGCGTCAGCCGCCCGATCAGCGCCTCGCGCTCCCGGCACACCCGGTCGAGCGCGAGAATCGCCGCCTCCTTCTGGCGGACGATCCGCTGGTAGTGCTTGTGCAGCTCCAGCGCCACATGCCCCGACGCCATGTTCCGCAGCGACGCTTCGCGCTCCTCAATCCTCAGGCGCAGCAGGTCGGTCTCCGCGCTCTTTGCTCCAAATTCCGCCTTCAGGCGGGCGATCTCCTCGTCCGCCTGCGCCAGTTTCCGCAACCAACCCTCCGACTCCGAGGTCGTACGGCCCCGTTCGCCGACGGTCTCCTCGAGCTTCCGCCGGGTCTCCTCGAGTTCGCGGCGAATCGCCACCAGCTCGTCCGCCGCCCCCGTGGAGATCTCGACGGGCCGCGGGCGGAGCGATTTGCCCAGGATCAGCGCCGCCAGCGCCTGACCCTCGCGCCATCCGCCTTCACCTGCGTCGCAGCGCGTCGTGACCGGATAGGCCGACGTTTCCCGGCAGCGCACGGCCACCCGAAGGCTTCGCGGACAGCAGCCCGCCAGGCGCAGCGCCAGCCAGTCGGCTTCGGGAGCGGCGCAGGCGAGCACGTCGGGGGCGTCGTCCCTGAGCATGCGCTCGATGCGGGCGAGTTCCTCCGGGTCGGCCCGGTTCTCCGGCTGCGCCGGATCCAGCGAGGTCGCAATCCAGTCGATCCCGCCGACCAGACTCTGTGCCGGTCCGGCGTTTTCGCGGCTGATGAGCACCCGGAGCGCCGCTCCCGGCGCTTCGGCGCGGATGAGCGCCAGCGCGGGAGCCAGCAGGGCCAGGCCGTCGAACGCGCCGGTCCTGATGATCCATATCTTGGATACGCGCTGCTTGACGGGTGAGACGTCCACGCGGGAAGGGCGATTGGCAGGGGCCCGCCGCCCCGCCGTGAATCGGCGGAGGCGCGGGTGAGGGACGCCGGTCCTCAGACCTTGTCGACGACGCGGTCGGCCAGGCCGTAGGCGATGGCCTCCGTGGCGTTCAGGTAGAAGTCGCGGTCAGTGTCCTTCTGGATCTTTTCCAGCGGCTGGCCTGAGGCCGCGGCCAGGATTCCGTTCAACTCCTGCCGCAGCTTCTCCATCTCCTGGGCCTGGATGTTGATGTCCGTGGCCGGCCCGATGAAGCGGCCTGAGATCAGCGGCTGGTGGATCAGCACGCGGGCGTGAGGGTAGAGGAAGCGCCGGCCCTTTTTCGCCGCACTCAGCAGGATCGATCCCATCGACGCCGCCATGCCTGTCACGACCACCGTGACCGGAGACGAGATCATCGTCATGGTGTCGTACACCGCCATGCCTGCGGTGATGGAGCCGCCGGGCGTGTTCATGTAGAAGGTGATGTCCTTGCCCGGGGCCTCGGCGTCGAGGTAGAGCAGCTTCTCGGTGAGATCCTTGGCGGACTCGTCGGTCACCGCCCCCCAGAGGAAGATCTTTCGCT
>JAJXYI010000491.1 GCA_021780625.1 bacterium
AGACCATGAACGGAGGCATCCACGTGGCCTTCAGCGCGCTGTCGAAGGAACACCCCATCTCGATCTCGTCGATGAACGGCGCCGTCGTGGTGCGCGTGCCCGCCGACGCCAAGGCGCAGGTGCGCTTCCGCACGCACAACGGCTCCATCCTGACCGACTTCTCGGACGCTGCGCTCAAGACCACCAGCCAGAACCTCGGTGAGACCGGCTGGGCCTCGGTGGTGAGCCAAAATGCCGTCGTGGCGGCCCACGTGGCGGGCGAGGTCGGACGCGAGATCGCGGAACGCGCCCGTGAGATGGGCGAACAGATGCGCGAGGCCGCGCGACAGGCGGCCGAGGCGCAGGATGCCGGCGCCGCCAAGGGCACCCAGCCCCCCATTCCCGCCGCGCATCCGCGGGCCCCCATGCCCCCGCTTCCGCCCAACATCCCCGCCATCGCTGGCGGCAAGGTCGTCAGTGGCGATCTCAACGGCGGCGGTGTCCTGCTCCAAGTCACCACCATGAATGGGGACATCACCCTGCGCCACGAATAAGGTCCGGCGCGGTCTGCCGGCGCCCCGCGAAATTAAGGTGGTCAGCGGGGCGCCGCGTTTCATCATGGGAGGGCTGTAGATGACATGAGCCCCTCCCTCCGCGTCCTGTTTGTCGAAGATTCCGACATCGACGCCCAGCTGGTTCTGCACCAGCTGGCGCACGCGGGGTATTCAGTAAACCCTCGGCGCGTGGAAACCGAGGAGGAGCTGCGGGCTGCCCTGGTCGGGACCGACTGGGACCTGATTCTCTGCGACTACCAGCTGCCGCGTTTCAGCGCGCCCGAGGCACTTCGGATCGTGCGCGAGCACGGGTTGGACGTCCCGTTCATCGTCGTCTCCGGTTCGATCAGCGCGGACCTCGCGGTCGACATGATGCGCCGGGGCGCGCACGACTATCTGATCAAGGGCGACATGGCCCGGTTTGTGCCGGCCGTCGAACGCGAGCTGCGCGAGACCGCGACGCGCCGGGCCCATCGCGAGGCCGAGGCCGCACGCAGCCAGGCCGAGGAGGCGCGCCGGGCAAGCGAGGCCCGTTACCGCGAGGTCTTCCAAATCACGTCCGACCTGATCCTCTGCTTCGAAATCGGCCCCGGAGGCGAACCCAGGCTGCGCCAGTGGAACACCACCGCCGCACGGCTGCTTGGGATCGAGGTGGGGCCCGACGGCGATGCCCGCATGCCCGCATCCTTCTCCTCGGAGCTCGCCGTCGCGCTGAAGGACTGCGCCGCGCGCAACACGCTTCGCAGCCGCGATCTCCCGCTGACCCCGCCCGGCGCGGCCGACGCGCACCATTTCCACACGACCTTCCACCCCATCGCCGAACACGACGGCCAGGTCAGCCGCGTATTCGTCGTCGGACGCGACGTCACGGAGCGCAAGCGCGGCGAGGAGGCGCTGAGGCGCGCGCACGACGACCTCGAGCGCCGCGTGCTGGAACGCACCGCCGAGTTGACGGCCGCCAACGCGCGCCTGCGCGAGCTCGACCGGCTGAAGTCCGAATTCCTCGCCACCATGAGCCACGAGCTGCGCACGCCGCTCAACGCGATCATCGGGTTCACCGGCCTGGTGAAGGACGAGATTCCAGGCCCGCTGAATCCCGAGCAGAAGCGCCAGCTCGCGATGGCGTACAGCTCGAGCAAGCATCTGCTCGGCCTGATCAACGACCTGCTGGATGTCTCGCGCATCGAGGCCGGGGGATTTCGACTCAATCGGGAGGCCTTCGACTTCGCGGGCGTCGTCGTAGAGGCCGTCGGACAGGTTCGGCCCCTGGCCGAAGCCCGACGCCTGACCCTCTGCACGGAGATGCCGCCCGGCGCACTGCCCATGTTTGGCGACCGTCGCCGCTGCCTGCAGATCCTGATAAATCTCGCCCACAATGCGGTGAAGTTCACCGAGCAGGGAGGCGTGGACATCGCCGTGCGGGCTGCGGCGGAGGAGATCCGGATCGACGTGACCGACACCGGCGTCGGCATCGCGCCCGCACAGGTCTCGCAGCTGTTCGAGGCGTTCCGACAATTCGACACATCGTCACGCCGCAACCGGGAAGGAACTGGCTTGGGGCTTTACCTTTGCAGGAAGCTTCTCAACCTCATGGGAGGCGATATTTCCGTCGAAAGCACCCTTGGGAGGGGGAGCCGGTTCTCCGTGCGTCTTCCCAGGAATGCCCCGACCGATGGACCCGCTGCGACCACCCGAGCCCTTCCGCCAACGCCATGAAAGCCAGCATCCTACTCGTCGAGGACAACCCGGAGAGCCGCTACCTGTTCTCCTTCATTCTCCGGCGTTCGGGCTGCGAGGTGGCGGAGGCCAAGAACGGGCTCGAGGCTCTCCGCGTGGTGGAGGAGTCCATACCCGACCTGATCATCATGGACATCCAGATGCCGGAGCTCGACGGCTACGAGACGGTGGCCCGCATGCGCGCCGACGCGCGGCTCGAACGCGTTCCGATCGTCGGGCTGAGCGCCTACGCGATGGCGAGCGACCGCGACCGTGCGCTGCAGTCGGGCTTTACCGGATACATAGAGAAGCCGATAGAACTGGGTACCTTCGTGCAGGAACTCTCCGCCTACCTACCGGCACTGGCCGCCCCATGAAAGCCCTCAACGTCGACGACCGGGACGAAAACCTGTATTTTCTCGAGACCGTCCTGCGCGCCGCGGGCTTCGAGGTGCTCAATGCGCACAACGGCGTGGAGGCGCTCGCCCTGCTCGACCGCGAGAAGGTCGACCTGATCGTATCCGACGTGCTGATGCCTCAGATGGATGGGTTCCTGCTGTGCCGCGAGGTACGCCGGCGGCCCGACACCGCGGACGTGCCCTTCGTGTTCTACACGGGCAGCTACACCGACTCCCGCGACGCGGAGCTGGCCGAGCGCATCGGGGCGACGGCGTACCTGATCAAGCCCATGGAGCCCGCCGTGCTCGCCGACACCCTGCGCAAGGCCGCGGAGCAGGGCGCGGCCCGGCCCCTCGGAGCCGGCCTCGAGGACGAGAGCAGCTACTTCCGCAGCTTCAGCGAAAGCATCGTCCGAAAGCTCGAGGAAAAGGCGCGCGAGTACGAGATGCTGTCGCGCCGCCTCCAGGGCGCTTTCGACGAGAAGGTGAAGGAGGTCGCCGATCGTCTCCACGTCGAGGATACGCTCCGGCTCAGCGAGGAGCGCTACCGTGCGGTCGTCAGCTCGCTGGCCGAGGGCATCCTTCTGGCGGACGGCGCCGGCCAGATCGTGGCCTGCAACGACAGCGCCGCGCGCATCCTCGGCCTGCCCAAGTCCCAGCTGCTGGTGTCCACCCTCAGCGAACCGCTTTGGACAACCCTTCGCGGGGATGGAACACCCATGCCCGCGGGCGAGCATCCGCTGGGCCGCTGCCTGCGGACCGGCGAGTCCTCCGACGGCGCCGTGCTCGGCGTGC
>JAJXYI010000315.1 GCA_021780625.1 bacterium
GCCTGTCCAACGTAACCGGTTCCTCCGAGCAGATAGATCATTGCAGGGCGAGGCTACGAGCCCTCCCTCGACCAGAACAAGGGCAATTTCCGCGCAGCCGCCCCGGGGCTGCAGTGCCCGTGCTCGCTGCGCTCAATCCCAGCCGCCACCCAATGCCCGGACTAGCTGCACCGTTCCCGTCAGGCGGGCGCCGTCCACTTCACAGAGGCTGCGCTCCACCTGGAGCGCACTGCGCTGCGCGTCGAGCACGTCCAGGTAGTTGGTCAACCCATGCGTGTAGCGTTCGTTCGCGAGCTGGACCGCCGTGCGGGAGGCACGCAGCGCCCTCCGGAGTGCATCGTCGCGCACCGAGTCCTGGCGCAGCGCCACCAGCGCGTCCTCGACGTCCCCGAGCGCCCGGAGGCATTGCGTGCGGTAGTCCGCGAGCGCGGCCGAAGCCTCGGCCCTGGCGGCGGCAACCCGCGCCTTCCCGCGGCCGCCGTCGAACAGCGAGCCTGTCAGCGTCGGCCCGAGCTGCCAGTAACGGGACGGCTCCTGCAGGAGGGTGCGCAGCGCGAGCGAGTCGAAGCCCGCGCTGCCGGTCAGTTGGAAGGACGGGTAACGGTCCGCAATCGCCACGCCGATGTCGGCCGTCGCGGCCTGCAGCCGCTCCTCGGCCGCGGCGACGTCGGGCCGGCGCTTCAGCACCTCCGACGGCACTCCGGCCGGAATCCGCGGAGGCGACGGCAGGCGGGTTTCCGCGACCAGCGGCGTGAGTTCGGCCGGATCGGTGCCCGCCAGCAGCGCCAGCGCGTCGAAGGTCTGCTCGCGACGGCGCACCAGGTCCGCCGCATCGGCCTGCGAGGTCGCCAACTCGGCCTGCGCCCGCTCGAGGTCCAGGTCAGTCGCAAAGCCTCCCCGCTGCCGTGCGCGGAGGATTTCAAGGTTGTCCGCCTGCACCGCGATGGACCGGGTTTCAATGGACGCCTCGGCCTCCAGCTCCCGGTACAGGAAGTACGTCTGCGCGAGGTCCGCGCATAGCGCGAGCCGCGTCGCCCGAGCGTCCGCCTCCGAGGCGGCCGCCTGGGCCGCCGAGCTCTGGACCTCGCGGCGCACCCGTCCCCACAGGTCCAGCTCGTACGAGGCGCCGAAGCCCAGGTCGTAACTGTCTCCACGGGTTCGATACGAAAGGGGATGCCCCGGCACCGGAATCGTGCGCGTCGCTCCTTCGCTGGCGAGGATGGCCGTGCCGGTGGATTCGGCCGATGGAAGCCGGTCCGCCCGGACCACTCCCAGCCGCGCACGGGCCGCGTCGACCCGCGCCGCAGCGGCTGCGAGGCCGGGGTTTTCCGCGAGCGCCCGCGCCTCCAGGCGGTCGAGTGCCGCATCGCCGAAGGCCGACCACCAGGCTGCGTGCGGGCGCGCCGCTTCCGGAGCAGGCGTCGCCGCGGAGGCGTTGCGAAACGCAGGGTACACGGCTGCGGGTTTGTGATAGTCGGGGCCCACCGCCGTACAGCCGGACAGGGCCGCCGCGGCGGTCGCCAGCAGCAGTCGCACCGCAGAGGGGGAGAATCGTGATTTCATCGCTCCGCCTCCCTCAGGATCCCGCGTCGATGTAGACGTCCATCTGCTGGCCGACATAGATCGGCCGGTCCTTCGGCCTCGGAAACCGGTAGATCACCTGCAGCACGCGCGTGTCGACGCGCTCCGTCGTGCTTCCCGTGAGCGAAACCTTCGGAATCACGTCCGGTTCGATGCGCACGAAGGTCAGCGGAATCGGGTGCGTGCTGTCGCCCTTCACGAAGGCCACCGCGCGCGCCCCCACTCGCACGCGGGGAGCCTCCTGCTCGTCGACGTCGGTGCGGACCTGCTCCTCGTCGATGTTGCCCATCACGATCGGCGCAGGCCCGGCGCCGGGTGACGCGTACTCGCCCGCGCGGATGTTGGACTGAAGGATCGTGCCGTCGATCGGGGCGCGGACCGTCATTCGCGCGATGAGGTCCTCGGTCTTCCGGACCTCCGCGCGCGCCGCAGCGAGCTGGGCTGCGGCTACGTCCACGTCGCTCTGCCTCAGCTTGATGTCCTCGGCCGTGACGGCGCGCGGGTCGTTGACGGCCTTGAGGCGTGCCAGGATTTCCTGGACGCGCTCGAGCGTGGCCTCTGCCACCTTCACCTGCGCCCGCTCGGGCAGCAGCGCCGCCTCGAGATCCCGGGTGTCCAGCTGGAAGAGCGGCGCGCCGGCTTTCACCCGATCCCACACCTTGACCTGCACGGCCGTCACGAGCCCGGGCGTGGGCACTCCGATCGTGGTGTTTTCGCTGGAGGCCTCCACGAGGCCGTCGGCGCCGATGCTGTGCTGGAACGGGCTCACCGATGGAGTCACGGGCGGCGGCGGGATCGGCTCGCTGAGGCTGGCCCGCAGCTGGGCGATCAGGAGGGCGCAGCCCGCGACGCCTGCGAGGGCGAGCCAGAAGGAGAGTTTCTTGAAAATGAGCATGTCGGAACCTGGGTTGAAAAGGGTGGAGCCGGCGTCAGTGCCGGCCGTGGGCTGAGACGATCGCCTCGGTCGACTCGAGCACGCGGAAGATCCGACCGTCCTCCATCTCGGCCATGCGGTCGCCGAAATGGTAGATGCGCGGGTCGTGGGTCACGACGATGACCGTGCGGCCGGGGTCCCGCGCGATCTCGCGCAGCAGTTCCATGACCTGCAGGCCGTTCTCGCGGTCGAGCGCGGAGGTGGGTTCGTCGCACACAACCAGGGGTGGTTCGTGGACGAGCGCGCGGGCGATTGCCACGCGCTGCTGCTGCCCGCCGGAGAGCCGCGAGGGCCGCTCGTCGACCTTGGAGCCCAGCCCCACTCGCTCCAGCACCGCCTTCGCGCGGGCGGTCGCCCGGGCGATCGAGTGTCCCTGGATCAGGAGCGGGACTGCCACGTTCTCGGCGACCGACACCGTCGGAATCAGGTTGAACTGCTGGAAAATGAACCCGAGGTGCCGCGAGCGGAATTCCGTCCGCTGCGCCTCCGTCATCGCATGCAGCGGGTAGCCCAGCACGTCGATCTCGCCCGCATCGGCATGAAGCGTTCCCGCGAGGATCGAGAGCAGCGTGGTCTTTCCGCAGCCCGATGGGCCGACGAGCAGGAGCAGTTCGCCCAGCTTTGCCGAGAAGTCGGTCTTGCGCAGCACCGGTGTCAGCGAGTCGCCGCTGCCGAAACTCTTCTCGATCGAACCAAGGGACAGCGCGAGGCCCGGCGGAAGCGGGCGATGGGCGCGTGGCGGAATGCGTTTCATGACGATGCGGCTCCAGGTCAGGTGCGGAAGACGATCGCCGCCTCGATGCGCGCGACCCGTGCGATTCCGATGAGGGCGGAGATCACGCAGATGAGCAGGACCGCCACCAGCGATCCGGCAGGGATCTGCCAGACCAGCAGGAACGGGACCTTTCCGAGCTTCAGGAGAAAATG
>JAJXYI010000297.1 GCA_021780625.1 bacterium
ACCGGCGCCGCGCCGCCCGGCAACGTCTCATCCCTCCCCGCGGTGCCTGGCCTGCCGCAGCGCGGTGCGAGGCGGTTCGACGGCATGGCGCAGGGTGGCGCCGGTGGGCAGGTCCGGCAGGTGACGTCGCAGGAAGGGCGGCATCTCCGTGCGACCACCGCGGCGGTAGTCCGCCCACAACGCCTCCGCCACCCGGCGCTCCGACAGGCCGCGCTCGGCGACGAGGTACTCAAACACTCGTTCCATCAGGTGCACCAGCGCGACCGCATGATGCCGTCCCTCGCGGGCGTTGAACCACTCGGTGAAGCGCACGAATGCGCCGAACGGCGCGGCCGGGCCCTCCCAGAAAAGCCCGAGCGTCTCCACGAAATTGCCGCTGTTCCCCACCAGGTCCCAGGTTCGCGCGAACCGGCGCAGGCGCTGCATGGCCTCGAAATCCACGAGTCGGTTGCGGAGGATCTCGTACGGCGGCTCCCCCGAGTAAACCATGTCCCACTCGGCGTCGTGGCGCTTGATCGGCGTCCCGCGCAGGCGCTTCAGGATGCCCACCTGGATCTCCTGCGGGCCCAGGCGCACAAGCCGGTCGAAGCCGGCCCCGAAGCCCTCCACCGTCTCGCCGGGCAGTCCCGCGATGAGGTCAGCGTGCACGTGCACGCCCGTCCGCTCCCTCAGGAAGCGGAGGTTGTCCTCCAGCCTGCCCAGGTCCTGGCGCCGGCTGATGCGCGCGGTCACCTCGGTATCAAAACTCTGGATGCCCACCTCGAACTGGAGCGTCCCCGCCGGGAAGCGCTCGATCAGTCCGCGCAGTCCGTCCGGAAGCCGGTCCGGGATCATCTCGAAGTGCAGGAACAGGCCCGGCCTGAGGCGCTCCAGGAAGAACTCGAGGATCCGCCGGCTCGTCGGCAGGTGGAGGTTGAAGGTGCGGTCGACAAACTTGAAATGCCGCACGCCGCGCGTGAGCAGGCGCTCCAGCGCGGGGAGGAGCCGCTCCAGCGCGAAGGCCCGCACCGGGATGTCCAGCGAGGAGAGGCAGAACTCGCACTCGAAGGGACAACCCCGGGAGGCCTCCACGTAGACGATGCGGTGCGCAACGTCCTCGTCGAGGTACTCGTCGTAGGGCAGCGCCACCTCCTCGAGCTTCGGCACCGGCGCCGCGATCACCTGCGGCCCTTGCGCCCCCCCGGCCAGGAGCCGCCGGCACAGGTCGCGAAATTCCAGGTCGCCCTCCCCGCACACGGTGTGGTCCGCGAGCCGCACGATCTCCTGCGCGCCGCTCTCGTGGCTCACCTCGGGGCCGCCCAGCACAATGGCAAGGTCAGGTTGGATACGCTTCAGCAGCGCGACCAGCTCCCGGCTGGGCACGGCGTTCCAGATGTAAACGCCTAGCCCCAGGATCCGCGGCCTGCGTGCGAGGATGCGCTCCGCCATGTCGATCGGCCGCTCGCCCAGGGTGAACTCAAGGATCTCCGAGCGCTCCCGCAGCTCGGCCAGGTTGGCCCGAAGGTACCGGAGCCCGAAGGACGCGTGGATGTACTTCGCGTTGATCGTGGCGAGCAGGATGTCGGGCATGCGGTTTCCCTACCGCATCCTGGAGCCGAACGGAAGCCAACCCACGCGGAAGCCCGCTGTCATTCCCGGCGCCGAAGGATGGCCGAGCCCGGGGGCGCCGCGGGCGCCCGCTTCGAAAGCGCGTCCTGGGTCGCCGTCTTGTACAGCTCGCCAAGCGTCGGATAATTGAAACACAGGTCCAGGAACGTCTGCGCCGTCGCCCCCATATGCAGCGCCACCAAGCCGGTGTGCACGAGCTCGCTCGCGCCCTCGCCGATGACGTGCACGCCGAGCAGCTTCAGCGTCTCGCGGTGGTACAACAGCTTCACAAACCCGCTGCGCGCACCGATGATCTGGCCGCGCGCGTTCGCCGAGAAATGCGCGATGCCCGAGACCCACGGCACCCCCGCGGCCGACAGCTTGTCCTCCGTCTCGCCCGCCATCGAGCACTCGGGAATCGTGTAGATGCCGTAGGGCTGGATCAAAGACTCTTCACGGGCCTTGTCCGGGTTGAACGCATGGACCATCGCCCGCAGGGCCTGCTCGCGCGCCGCCGAGGCGAGCGCGGGAAACCCGATCACGTCGCCCGCCGCATAGATGTTGGACTGCGCAGTTTGGAAATTCTCGTTTACCGTCAGCAGGCCTCGCTCGTCGGCCGACAGGCCCGCCGCCCCCAGATCCAGCGACGCAGTGTTCCCCTGCCGCCCGAGCGCAAGCAGGACCACCGCACCCGCGAGCGCCGTGCCCGAACGCAGGACCATCGCAAGCGTCACTCCCTGGCGCACCGCCACGACGTGGTCCGCCAGCCGGACGTCGATTCCCATCGAGCGCATGTTGGCCACCAAGGCCATCGACACGTCGAAATCGAGAAAGGGCAGCAGCCGCTCGTCCTCGCACACCAGCGTCACCTTCACCCCGAAACTCGCGAAGATGCAGGCGTACTCGCACCCGATCACACCGCCGCCCACCACCACCATGCGCTCAGGGATGTCCCGCATCTGCAGGATGGAATCCGAATCGAACAGGGTCGGATGGCTCGCCGGCCAGGGATCCGGCCGCACGGGCGAGGCTCCGGTCGCCACGAGGAAGGTGGTGCCGACCAGGAATTCCTCGACGCTCGACCCGGGCACCCCCGAGCGGACCCGCACGGTGTGCGAATCCACGAAGGCTGCGGAGCCGTGGAATACCGAGACTCGGCTCTGGTCCAAGTGCGAGCGGATGCGCGCCTGCTCGAGCTGGCGCACCAGACGCTCGCGGTAAAGCAGATCCTGCGTCGTCAGGTGGTCCTGAAGCGTCACGGTCACCCCATGGATTCCCCGCTGGCGGTAGCCCGCGAGATACACGGCCGCCTCGCGCATGGTCTTCGACGGAAGCGTGCCGGAGTTCGCAACCGTGCCGCCGAGGATCGTCTCCCGCTCCACCAGGGCCACGCGCTTGCCCAAGCCGGCTGCATAGGCAGCGCCCTTCTCCCCGGCGGGCCCCGAACCTAACACGATGAGATCGAAATGTTGCGCTGCCATCGGCTGGACCATGGTCAATGGGCGGCCCCGTTCCGAACGGCCCGCCAAGACGAAGGGTTACCGTACGTGAATCACCCCTTTTGTCCACGTCCGAACGATTTCGGCCCGCGCCCCGCGCCTCGAAACCCTCCATTATCCCGTCGCCTTGGCACCCGTTTCCCGGCATCCACGCGCCATGGGAAAACTCCAGCCCTTCATCCTCAGGCGCGCCATCCTGGTCCTCCTCGCAGCCGCCCTTATCCCGGCGGCTCTTCTGCAGGCCGCCGAACGCCGACACCTCACCCTGCTTTCAACCACCGACCTCCACGGCCACGTCCTTCCCGAAGACTATTTCACCGGCAAACCCGCCGAGTTGGGACTCGCGAAAATCGC
>JAJXYI010000314.1 GCA_021780625.1 bacterium
GTCGCCCACCGCGAACGGCTTGAAGGCGATCAGGACGAAGGTGCACAGAAAGTTGCTGAGCACGCTCCAGACGGCGACGAAGCCGATGGCGATCAGTCCCAGGATCGAGCCCATCACGGCCGCGATCGTCCCGATCTGGAATCCCCAGCACGCGAGCACGAGCAGGAGCGCGCAGATCAGGATCGAGTAGCGCAGCGTGAGGCGGACGGGGGCAAAGGTCAGCGTCGGCAGGTTGGCCCATTTGGCAAAGCTCAGCAGGCGTCCGTTCAGGCCGAAAAACAGGAACATGGCGACCGCCACGATTGCAATGGTTTCGGCAAGTTGAATCAGGGTTTCGTGAGGAATGTCATTAAGCATTTCGAATCAGTCTCCGTCGTTCCAGGGTTCGTCCCATTCGTTGTCAGTGAAGGCGAGCGCGGTCGCGCGCTCCTCGATGAGGCTCACGAGCTGCTGCGCGATACCCGTCCAGGTGAAAAGGCTCCGCGCCTTGTGCGCGCCCATGCGGGACAGACGCACCGAGAGCCTCGGATGCCGGAGGACCTTCACGATGGTCATGCCGAGGTCCTCCCGGTCGAAGGAGTCGGCGTAGAGCGCGTGGCGTCCGTAGGTAATTGCCCGATACAACCCGCCGTGGGTCGTCACCACCGTCGGCGCGCCGCAGGCCATGGCCTCGATCGCGGTCATGCCGAACGGCTCGTAGCGGCTGCTCAGCACGAAGGCGTCGGCGGCACGGTAATGATCGGCCAGGTCGGCATCCGCCACGAATCCGCCGAAGGTGACCCGGCCGTCGAGGCCGAGCGCGGCGACCTGGGCGTGAAGTTCATTGAGGATGCCCTGTTCGTTGGCGGTCAGTTCGGCGCCGCCCACGGCGAGGTGCAGCCGGGCGTCTGGAATGCGTGAGGCCACCAGCGAAAAGGCGTCCACAAGAAGGTCGTAGCCCTTGTTGCGCGCAAGACGGCCGATGGCCAGGACGACCTTTTCCTCGAATCCGAGGCGGGCGCGTACGGCCTTTCGGGAGGCCGCGCTGATAGCGAAAAATCGGTTGTCGTCGTACCCGGGCGGGATCATGTGCACCAGCTCCGGGTTGGCACCGTAGTCGCCGACTATCATGTCGACCTGCACGGGCGTGGTCGCGATCACCGCCTCGCAACTCTTGTAGAGCTGCGTCTCCTCGTTGATCCGCTGCGTGAAGTTGTACTTCGACTCCAGGCGTGCGGCATCGTCGGGATAATCTCGCTCCATGAGCTGGCGCTTCCACATGCCCAGCGAGTGGGGCGTGTGCACATGCGGGACGTCCAACGCCTCCGCCAGCCGCTGGGTTGCAAAACCGGCGTCCCAATAGTGGCTATTGAAAAAGACGTATTTCAGCTTGTTGCGGTGGATGAACCGCAGGGCGTTTTCGGCCCACTCCGGCAGGTGCCGGACCAGGTACTCCTTGCCGATGAATGCACGGCCGCCGCAGGGCATGCGGATCACACGGACGCGGTCGTTGATCTGATCAATTTCGGGCTGGTCCTCGAAACGGCGGGTCCAGATGTCGACGGCGTAGCCGAGCTGGGCGAGTTTCTTGGACAATTCCAGAACATAGACCACCTGCCCTCCCGTGTCGGCCGCGCCGAGTGGAGGGTTGGCGGCAACGTAACCATGGGTCGAAACCATGGCGATGCGCGGAAGCGTGGAGGTGTCTTCAGGGATGATGGACATGCGGTGCTCGTTCTCCTTCGTCGGTTGTTGGATGTTGGCCGCTGGACCCGAGCAGGGGTCGGCGGTCGGATCACAATCCTTGGGCGATGGGCGGTGCGGGCCAGAAAACGAACCTGACTTTTCTGACAGGCTGCAACACGACGAGCGGACTTGCGACCGGCGCGAAGGCCTGACGCGATCGTTCGCGACGAGACCATGACGCTCCTGGAAGGCACCGTTTTTCTGCTCCTGCTCCTCCTGTCCCTCCCGGGGCTTTGCCGCCGCACCCGGCGTCCGGGGTTGCTTTATCCCTCCTACATTGTCGCGGGCATGATCGCAGGAGCCTTCATGAGCCCGCAGGTGGTTGAATCGTGGCGGGAGATCGGGGAACTCGGATTTATCCTGCTGCTCTTTTCGGTCGGGCTCGAGGTGGAGCTGCCCGAGCGTCGCGACTCATGGGTGGCGCTCCAGCGAGCCATCACCTGGATGGCGCCACAGGCGCTGCTGGTCACCGGTGGACTCGCGGTGGCCGGTCTTCCCCTCGCCCAGTCCGCGGCAGCGGGTGTGGCGCTGGCGAGCACCTCGGTCGGTATGGCCTACGTGCTGTGGACTCACTTCGAATTTCCAACCGAAGCCGGGCGCAAGGCGTTCCTCGAGTGGATGGTGGCGATCGAAGTGCTCACCATCGTGGCGCTCGCATCGATGGGCCCGATCATCGAGGGCATGGCGTGGTGGCTTTCGCTCCTGCATTTTGTCGGAATCTTGGTG
The DNA here is from genome assembly GCA_021780625.1 of bacterium. Next base: position 2,452 of record JAJXYI010000314.1, read on the forward strand.
GCGGCGGGTATCGCGGCCTTCATCGCGATTCGCCTGGTGCCGCCCCTGGTGAATGCGCTCAAGCGAGGCATCACGATCGACACGCCGCTGCTCGTGCTGGCGCTCTTCGCGATCTGCGCGCTGGGCAACCGCCTCGGCTTGAGCGCTCCGAAGACGGCGTTCGTGCTCGGACTGTTCATCAGCCGGTCGACGGGCGCAGAGGTCGCGCTGAACCACAAGCTCGAGCCGCTCAGGGATCGGATGTTTGTTCCGGTCTTCTACTTTGGCCTGGGGATGCTTCTTCGATTCGAGTACCTGGCGACATGGCCCTTCTACGCCGCAATCGTGGCGGGGGTGGTACTGTACGGGATGCGCCGGATGGTGTTCGGATGGTTCTTCGCCCGTCGCTTCGGCACGGGACCCTCGGCCCATGGAATCACCTCCCCCATGCTCACGATGGGCGCGGTCGCCGTGGACATCCTTGCGCGATCGCATGCGTCGCCCCAGCTGGTGGCCTGGACGCTCGCAGCAAGCCTTTCACTCAGCCTCTGCGGAGCGTTCCGCCGGGGATCGGACGGAGGCCGCATCACCGACTACGAGCCCACGACCGTGGCTCCCGAAGCAGTGGAGACGCTGGACCGGTCGGATCCGGATTGACGAAGCGCCGGCTCCAAGAGCGCGCCGCCTTCGCTCAACTTCCGGGCTTCGTTGCCGGCAGCTTTGCCAGCTCCGCCGGGACGGCGTCCGCCGCATAGGTCGGAAAGCTTAACTCGAGCAGCGATACGACCGGCACGTCGAAGCGGGTCTGACCAGCGCTGCGGTCCACCAGCATCGCCACGCCTGCGACTTCGCCGCCAAGCTTGCGTATGATGTCCAGGCACTCGGCCACGCGGCCGCCCCGCGTCACGACGTCCTCGACCACGAGCACACGTTCTCCGGGTGCGATCTTGAAGCCCCGCCGCAGCACGAGCACGTTATTCTCCTTCTCGGCAAAAATGAAACGGAC
>JAJXYI010000251.1 GCA_021780625.1 bacterium
ATCGATGGACTCCATCCACAGGCTGACTTTGCACAGCTCGACGGCGAGCGGGTTCATGTCGACGCCGTAGAGACACCGGCGCACCACATCGCGTAGGGCGTGCTGCTGATCGTCGGCCGTGGGCGCACCGCCGGCTCGCAGGCGCGCGACGTGATCCGCCAAACGGTGAGCGGCCCCGAGCAGGAAGTGACCGGAGCCGCAGGCGGGATCGACGACGGCGAGATTGAGCAGCGCCTCCGCCGGGTTTTCGGGATGGGCTTCCACCGTGCGTTGCACCACGGGATCCAGCGCACTGTCGAGCAGCAGAGTGACGAGCTCGTCCGGGGTGTAGTAGCTGCCCGTGGTCTTGCGCGCGTTTCCGCGGCTTTCATCCGCGTCCGCGAAGGAGAAAGTGCGCCCGTCCTGCGTGATCTGCGGCACCAGAGCGAGCAGTCCCTCGTAGATGTAGCCGAGCTCATCTGGGCCCGTGTCCCGCCAATTGACACGCACCAAACCCGATTCGCGCAGCCACGCCAGATGAAATAACCCCCCGAGGAGCGCTTGGTTCGTGAGCTTGGCGCCATCGAGATCGGGGCACTGGACGGTAGCGAACAGCCCCGCAAGTGCCGGCAGGGCGAGGTGCTCGCGCACAGCGGCGTGTGCCTCATCGCCCGAAAGACCGCGGAACACGATTTTCACCGCCTCCCACTCGTCGCTGTGCCGGTCGTGGGCACTGCGACGGATGGCCCGATCGCGTAGACGGTGCAAGGCGTAGCCGCCCGTGTACAGATCCTTGGCTGCTTTCGAGGTCTTGCGCGGATGCAGGAGATCGCGCTCCTCGGCGGTGAGCAGGAAGATGAGACGGTAAACGAGACGCAGAAGCTGGCCGAAGTAGTGGTCCTTGTCGAGCCGGCCGGCCTGTAGGGCGGCGCGCAGGGCGGTGTTGGCTGGGTGCTCGAGAAAGGCCTGGCCGAGGATTTTGAGGGCCTGAAGGAAGCCATCGGCGAGTTTATCGCGCGCCCTAGCACCTTGCTCGCGGCTGGCCTCGCGCCACGCCTCCAGAGGACATTGACTGGGGGGATCGCGGGGTCGGCCGAAGCGCGACTCGTGGATCAACAGCCACAGCGCCGCGAAATCAGGCAACCGAGCCTCGGTGAACATCCGGCCGAGGTCCGCTTCGATCCAGGCCCGACGGGTCAGGCTGGCGTTGTCACGGGCGAGCCGCAGTCGTTGACCATCGACGGCCAGTCCCCACAGGGCGGCGGGGCTGCTGTTGAGATATTCCTGCAGCAGCGCGAAGGCGGTGCGAGCCCGCCGGCCATCGCCGAACTGCCCTAGAGGCGTGTCGAGAGCGCCGTGCGGCGCGATGACGACGGGCACGCGCTCACCGAGCGCGAAGAACGGCACCGGATAGGGGCGTTCCCCCAATACTTCGGGTTCGGCGCGCGCGAGCGATGCGAACCCCAACGCATCGCGCAGCAACCCTTCGACGAACCGTTCGGACAATGCCTGGGGATCACCGCCCGCCCCGAGGCCGGACTGCAGTTCCTGGAAGCAGGCCTGAGCGATGCGCCAGCTGCGGGCGATTTCATCGCGCAGCTCGAGGCCCTTGGGGATGCGGTAGTCGGCCGGCTCCTGCGCCACGCCGGTTTGGAGCAGGGCGATCTTGGCCAGCCAGTCGGCGCCGAGGAGCCCCCCCTGGATGACCAGGGTGTCGAAGGACAGTTGAAATTCTCCCGCGCGAGGCGCCATCAGATCACCTTCGGCAGCAGGACGTACAGCCCGATGACATCGGGCTGCGGCATCGCCTGAACGGTCGTGGCACCCGAGACCTCACTGGCCTTGCGCACACGGTTGTGATCCTCAAGCAGCGCCTCGGCGCGAGCCGCCGCGAAGCGTTCGAGGTCTGCGCCACGTTCGGCGACAAGGGCGAGGGCCCGCAGTGCCTCCCGTTCGCGAACGTGGCGCGGTGGATCGTCCACAGGCGGTAGCGCCAAGAGAGCGAGCGCCTCCGGACCCGAGAGAGCGGTTTCCCCGGCGCCGCGCCAGGCCAACGCCGTCGCCTCCTCCACAATGAGTGTGGTTTCCCGTCGCTGCCGGCGCGAGAGCAGCCGATGCCGCAGCCGCAAGAGCGCGATGGTGGTGCGGCTCTGGAGACCGTCACAAACCCAACAGCCGACGCGGCCGAGGTTGGAGGGGTCGGTCGCGCGATCGCCATCGGCACGGTCGTCCGACAGGGTGCGGGCGAGGAGGGTTTCGGCCAATACCGCGATCAGGGGATGGCTGCGCTGGACGGCGCGGCATCCAGCCGCGGCGGGATAGTTGAAGTCGATTGCGATGGTGCCCGTGATGCCTTCGGTTTCCAGACGTTCGCGCACTTCCGCCGGGAGCGAGGCGGTGGGCGCCTTGAACCCGCGACGGAGCGGCTCGAGACCGGCGCCGAGCCGCGCCAACGCCCGGCCACTGAAGCGCTGGACATCCTCCCGGCTACCCACCGCGACCAGGCTCTTGCGCCACTCGGGCAGGACTTCATCGGGCTTGAACCGATGTTGTGCGAAGCGCGTGCGGCTGCGCTTGGCGTGCTCCTGAGCCCGCTCCCAGCCGGCCTCGAAAAGGCCGAGCTGGTGTTGAAGCGCATCCTCGGCGCCGCGCCGCCGCAGCAGCACGGCTTTGAGCAGCGCCTGGGTCAGGGTGTGGCCTTCATCCGGCACCGGCACGGGCACGCCGAGCTCCTCACGAATGCGGGCTGCCTTGCGCAGGATGACCTGCAGCACAGCACCGTCGACCGGATTATTGGCCCCATAGAGGAGCGTGGCGCGAACCGTCTTGCTCGCCTGTCCGAAACGATCGACGCGCCCTTCACGCTGCTCATGGCGGGTCGGGTTCCACGACAGGTCGTAGTGCACGACGGCGTTGAAATCCTCCTGCAGGTTGATGCCTTCCGACAGACAATCGGTCGCTACGAGAACCCGATGGCCGCTCGTCTCCCTCCGTCCGCGCGCCACAATGGCGTCGCGCTCTTCGGCGGGCAGCTCGCCGGTGACGACGTCGAGCGTGACGCCTTCTTGCAGGTGAGCGCGCAGGTAGCGACCCAGATAATGCGCCGTGGCAATGAACCGGCAGAACACGACGACGTTGAAGCCGTCCGCGAGCAGCTCCGCAACGTGATCGGAAGCGGTCTTGAGCTTGGGGTCGCCGCGCTGGCCGGCGAGCTGTTGGGCCTCGGCGATGAGCGCGCCCAGGGCACGATCATCCCCGCCCACAGGGGAGACGACGTCATCATCAATGAATGCCTCGGTATCGGCATCGAAAATGCGATCGAGCAGATCCTCGCGCGCTTCTGGATCGAGATCTTCGCCCGCCCTCGCGCGCAGGGCGAGCACCGCCGCGACTGGGCTCGAGGCCGCGCAGCGAAGCAGCGCCAGGGTGCCCCAGAAGTTGAGCCT
>JAJXYI010000144.1 GCA_021780625.1 bacterium
CGGCATCGGCGCCCACAAGAGCCGCGAGCTCGCCATCGAGGGCGTGATGCTCGACGGCGTGCTGCGCGCCATTGATTTCCTCCTCAACGTAAACCTCGGCTACAACGTCAAGCTCGGCAGCAAGGTGGTGGTGATCGGCGGCGGAAACGTCGCCTTCGACGTCGCCCGCTCCGTGGTGCGCCAGGCCGAGCGGTTCGCGAATATGACGGAGGCCGAGCTTCGCACCGCCCTGCACCAGGCCGCGGGCGCCCTCGAGCAGCTCACGGCCCGTGAAAACGAGGCCCCGGACGAGGTCCGGCTCGCCTTGGATGTCGCCCGCGAGGCCATCCGCAACGGCGTTCCCGAGGTGCACATGTACTGCCTCGAGAGCCTCGACGAACTCCCCGCCGCACGTGAGGAGATCGAGGAGGCCGAGCGCGAGGGCATCAAGCTTCACACCCGCTACGGCCCGCGCCGCGTGATCGGCGCCGACGGACGCGTCACCGGCGTGGAGCTCGTCAAGTGCGCCCGCGTGTTCGATTCGAACCGCCGTTTCAACCCGCAGTTCATCGAGGGCAGCGAGGAGACCGTGCCCTGCGACACCGTCGTGCTCGCCATCGGACAGTCCGCCGATCTCGCCTGGGTCCGTCCCGAGGACGACCTGAAGATCACCCCCCGCGGCACGCTTCAGACCGACCCGCAGACGATGGCGACCTCGAGGCCCGACATCTTCGCCGGCGGCGACGTCGCGTTCGGCCCGCGGATCATCATTACCGCGGTGGCGGAGGGGAAGAAGGCCGCGAAGTCCATCGCGCGGTACCTGACGGGCAAGGTGCCCGTGGAGCCGGTCCAGGCTCGCACCACGATTTACGACCGCAAGGCCTACACGATGCCTGCGAACTACGAGAAGCTGGCCCGCCGCAGCCCGCCCGCGCTCCCGCTTGAGCGCCGCATCGGCATCGCCGAGGTCGAGAAACCCTTCCCGCAGCCCGACGCCCGGCTCCAGGCCCTTCGCTGCCTGAAGTGCCACGTCAGTCCGGTGTTCAACGGCGACGCCTGCATCCTGTGCGGCGGTTGCGCCGATGTCTGTCCCGAGTCCTGCCTGCGCCTGGTGGACGTGGCTCGCCTGCGCGGAAACGAGAAGCTCTCCGCCGCCTTCGAGGCCCGCTACGGCCGCGTCCCGCAGCCCGGCGAACACGGGGCGATCATCAAGGACGAGGCCCGCTGTATCCGCTGCGGCCTGTGCGCCGCACGCTGCCCGACCGGCGCCATCACGATGGAACGCGTCGAAATGCTCACCACCTGATTTGCCGCCATGACTCCTGAAGAGAACAACGAACACAAAACGACCCGGCGCGGCTTCCTCGAGCTGACCCTGGGCTGGACCACCGCGGCGGCCGCCGTGGCCGCGTCATCCGCCGCCGCCGTGCGCTTCCTGGTGCCCAATGTCCTTTACGAGCCGAGCGCCCAGTTCAAGGCAGGCAAGCCTGGCGACTACGCCGACGGCTCCATCACCTTCCTCGAGGCCGAGCGCTGCTTTCTCCTCCGCAAGGGAAACACCTTCCGCTGCATGTCCGCGGTGTGCACCCATCTGGGCTGCACGATCAATGAAACCAAGACCGGCTACCACTGCCCCTGCCACGGCAGCGTGTTCAACGAGGACGGCAAGGTCGTCGGCGGCCCCGCTCCGCGCCCGCTCCCCTGGTTCCTCGTGTCCCTCAGCCCCGACGGCCGCCTCATGATCGACAAGAACCAGCTCGTCCCGGCGGACAAATACCTCGTCATATGAAACCTTCATTCCTCCAGCGCACCTGGGAGGGCTTCCGGGATACCCGCGTCGGGCGCTCGATCTTCAGGGTCGGCCTGCCGGGCAGCAATCTCGAGCGCGCCCAGGCGATGGTATCCAGTTTTCTGCTTCACTTCCAGCCGGCCAAGGTGAGCCGGCGGGCGCTGAAGCCCACCACCACGCTCGGCCTCGGACTGATCAGCCTGTTCCTGCTGCTCATCCTCGTGGGCACCGGCGTGCTGCTCATGTTCTACTACGTCCCGGGCACCGACCAGGCCTACGCGGCCATGAAGGACCTGCAGTACGTCGTTTCGGCGGGCCGCGTCGTGCGCAACATGCACCGCTGGGCCGCGCACCTGATGGTGCTGTTCGTGATGCTCCACCTGTGCCGCGTGTTCTACACCGGCGCCTACAAGGCCCCTCGCGAGTTCAACTGGAACGTGGGCCTCGGCCTGTTCCTGCTCACGCTCGGCCTGAGCTTCACCGGCTACCTGCTGCCCTGGGACCAGCTCGCCTTCTGGGCGATCACGGTCGGCGCCAACATCGCCAGCTACGCCCCCCTCATCGGGCCGAAGCTCAAGTTCATGCTCCTGGGCGGAAACGTCGTCGGCCAGTCCGCGCTCACCCGCTTCTACGCGCTGCATGTCATGGTGCTGCCCGGCCTCACCTTCCTGCTCCTGGGCATCCACCTGTGGCGGGTCCGGAAGGACGGCGGCCTCGCCGCGCCCGAACTTCCCGTCGACCAGACCGAACCGCTCGAGGGCGGCAGTCTGCCGGTCAACAAAACCTACGGCCTGATGGAGCTCGCCAAGGGCACCAGCTTCCAGGTCGGACGCGACCCCGACGAGGAGGTCTTCTCGTGGCCGCACCTGATTTTCCGCGAGATGCTGCTGTTCCTCGCCGTCATCGCTGTGGTGCTGTTCCTTGCCATCTTCTTCAATGCCCCGCTCGAGGGCATCGCCAACCCCATCCATCCGCCCAATCCCGCCAAGGCGCCCTGGTACTTCCTGGGCCTGCAGGAGCTCGTCAGCTATTCGGCGCTGTGGGGCGGCGTCATCGTGCCCGGCTGCCTGGTGACCGCTCTCGCGGTCCTGCCCTACCTGGACCGCAGCCGCAAGGGCGTGGGCCGCTGGTTCGCCCGCGAACGCCGGGTGGCCAACACGATCTTCTCCCTGTGTCTGGTCGTCGCGATCGCACTGACCATCATCGGCAGCTTCTTCCGCGGCCCCAGCTGGTCGTGGCAGGTGCCCTGGAAAACCCCGGCCGCGGCCGTCTCGGAGGAGCATTGATATGGACTCAGAATCCCCGCGCAAACTTCGCATTTGGTTCGTCGTCCTGAGCCTGCTCGTGGGCGTCCTGGTCGTGGTCGCCTACTACAAGGACCAGTTCCGCAGCTGGAAGACGTACCAGCACCAGTACATCCAGGACCAGGTCCGCCGCGCCTCGACGCCCCAGCAGAAGGCGATCGCGGAGGCGACGCCCGTCGAGATCCACCAGATCATGCTGCCCAAGCTCGACCGCGTGGACCGCTGCACGACCTGCCACCTTTCCGTCGAGGATCCGAGCTACGCCGGCTATCCACAGCCGCTCGCGTATCATCCCAACCACGACCAGCATCCTTTCGAGAAATTCGGCTGCACCGTGTGCCACGGC
>JAJXYI010000405.1 GCA_021780625.1 bacterium
GCATCATCAACAACACCCTCAAGACGCCCGGCCTCCAGCGCACCGGCGGGTCGGTTGAGATGCGCGTCGGCAGTTACGGCTCCAAGCGCGCGGTGGTCGATGCGGACGTGACGCTGCTGCGTCACACGCTGGGGTTGCGCGTGATTGGAATGGATGACGACGCGAAGTACCGCCAGGACTTTACCTTCAATCACGATAAGCGCATCTACGGCGCGCTGCGCTGGCAGCCCAAGCTCGGCGAGGGCGTGTTCACCCAGATTGACGCCATCGGCGAGTCGGGTCGGATCAGCGCGAACCGTCCCGTGGCGGTGACGCCGGCCGACTTCATCTCGAACTGGTTCGGCCCACTGAACCACTACCTGATGTACAATCCGCTCACGAGCAACGGCATCCCGCAGGACCCCAGCGGAGCCCAGCATCCTGAGCTCACCGCCTATTTCTCCGGCGCCCCGGCGCGCGACTGGTGGAACGGCTCCCCCGGCACGATCTGGGCGAATCCCGCCAGCGGCGTGATCGGCAGCGGCGGCCTCGATGCCTACCGCCAGCGCGACGGCGAGCCCTGGGGCGGACTCAGCGGCGTGACCAACGCGAACTGGACCGAAGGCGGCCCGTGGATCAAGGACCAGGCGAGCTACTACGCCAACAATCCGATCGTTTCGAAACTCATCAGCAATTACCAGACGACGACCGGCCAGACCTTCAGTGGTTTCGGTTCGAGCCTGTGGCCCACGCAGATGATTCTCAGCGGTCCGCTAGCCTTCACGAATCGCACGCTGCAGGGACCCAACAAGAGCGAGTGGAATAACTTCGACTCGATCAAACTCTCGGGCACGCAGAGCTACCTCAACGGCCGTCTCGGCATCAACGGCGGCTACTACCGGGAGAGCTATCGCTCCGGTTATGCCAACGCGATCTCGACGGACCGCGTGACGGTCGACGTCAATGCCTTCCTGCGCGACGGCTCGGCGAACCCCAACGTCGGACGCCCGGTTCTTTACGGACCGAGTTCGGGCGAGCAGATGCAGGAAAACCGCGAGGAGTACCGCAGCTCGCTGTATTACAAGTTCAACATCGCCGATTACGTCGGGCGGAAGAATCTCCTCAGCCGGCTCTTCGGCGAACAGATCTTCACGGGCAACCTCATGGGGCAGCGTTACGAGGACTTCAGCCGCAACTTCTCGCTGTACGGCTGGGACGTGAACACCTACGCCGGCCAATTCCTCCCGGACCACACCTACTACGATTGGTGGGGCATCCACTACCTCGGCAGCAGCCTGATGAATGTGCCGACCTTCGGCGCGATTCCCTCCTCCGCGATCCAGGGCGTCACCGCGGTGCAGAACCCCGGCACCTCGAACAACACGCTGGTGTGGGACTCGAACACGAAGACCTGGCACACGGCGACGGTCGACATCGTCAACTACCAGAACAACATCAACCACCTCTACACGGGCGCCGCTCAGGGCTTCGACGACACGACCTCGAAATCGTTCGTCTGGCAGGGCAAGCTGCTCAACGACTCCATCGACACGCTCTTCGGCTGGCGCAGCGATTCCTACCGCCGCTGGGACAAGCCCAGCTCGCTGATTCGCGACCAGTATCAGACCCCGATGCCGTACAGCTCCCAGTGGAACTACGTCGGCACCTCTCCGCTGACCGCGGATGAGCAGCGCCGCAGCTGGGGCGTGGTGCTCCACACCCGGAACCTGCTCGAGATGCTGCACTACACGATGCCGAAGGGTCTCGACGTGGCCTTCACCTACAACGAGTCGAACAGCTTCCGCCCGTCCGACGTCGGCACGGACGTGTATGGCAACAAGCTCGACGCCCCCTCGGGCAAGACGCGCGACATCGGCGTCCTCGTCACCGCGATGGACAACCGCTACTCGTTCCGCGCGACCTGGTACACGACGACCCAGAAGAACACGACGATCAGCGATCCGTCGGGCATGCTGTACTGGAACAAGGCCGGCATCGCCCGGACGATGAATGCGATGGAGATGGAGACCTGGACCTCCGGCACCTACCGGCAGCAGACCACGCCCGAGGCGCTCGTGAACAAGTGGATGTTCGGCACCTATGACACGTCGATCGCCAACCAGCCGCTCCCGGCCGACTGGCGCAATAACATCGCCGCCTTGCTCAACGAACCGCTGCGCATCCGCCGCGCCGCCGTGCCGGGCAATCCCGAATACGTCGCCCAGGGCACCATCAATCCTGCGACGGGCACGCCGTACCTCGCTCCGCCGCTCGACGACGAGGAGCTCGCCTATCGCAAGCTCTGGTTCGCCGCCCGCACCGACGCACAGTGGTCGCGGCCGCTCGATCCCGCCTGGTGGAACGCCATGCAGTTCAAGCAGGACGGCACCACGGACTGGGGCATCTGGGGCCAGAATTCGCCCGCCGGCGAGAAGCTCACCAACGACCTGGTCTCGAAGGGCGTCGAGTTCGAGCTCACCGCCAATCCGACCAACAATTGGCGCATGACCTTCAACGCCTCGCGCGTCATGGCGGTGCGCAGCAACATCCTCTCCGACTGGGCTGCCTACGTCGCCAAGAACAAGAGCCTCTGGTTCGACGGCTATAACCAGATCCCGGTGAACCAGCTGAATTACTGGAACATCACCGGCTTCGGCCAGATCCGCCACTGGTACAGCGAGACCACGTATTCGGGCGCCGTCGACACGCTCGGCGGGCGCATGGCCGCCAACGTGTACGGTCCGTACATGAACCTGATCGCGAGCAACGGCCAGGCCGTGAACGAACTCCGCAAGTGGCGCTTCAACTTCGTCACGAACTACACGTTCGACCGCGGCTTCCTGAAGCACGTCAACGTCGGCGGCGCGGTCCGCTGGCAGGACCGCGCGGCGATCGGCTACTACCCGAAGTACCAGTCGGACGCCGGCATCTGGGTGACCGACGTGAACAACCCGATCTACGGCCGCAGCGAGGCCAACTACGACGCCTGGATCGGCTACGAGCGCCGCCTTACCCGGAAGATCACGTGGCAGATCCAGCTCAACGTCCGCGACCTGTTCGCGAGCTCGAGCCTGATCCCCACGATGGCCAACCCGGACGGCACCATCGCCCAGGTTCGCATCCCGAGCCCGACGACATGGTCGCTGACGAATACGCTGAGTTTCTGAGCCGTCCCTTCGCCGGGCGGGCGTCCATTCCGGATGCCCCCCGACCGTGGCTGGAGTTGGTTGCTCCCGCCACGGGGAGGATGGTTCGCAGCGATGGATAGACCCAGGACACCGGAGATGCCACAGGGGGGCTCCGGTGTCCTCGCTTTTCCCGACCTTGCCACGATACCCCGAATCCCCATCGTCCCGCGCTGACCCCACCCCATGATGAGCGGCATTTTCTGGACACGGATCCTTCGCCGGTCCGCCTGGCTTTGGGCCGCGGTGGCGA
>JAJXYI010000607.1 GCA_021780625.1 bacterium
GGCCGCAGCGAGGCTGTTCATGGAGAGCATGCCGAGGGCGGGGGGGCAATCGATGATGATGGCCCGGAAGGAACCCGAGTTGCGGACCGGTTCGAGCACGCTGCGAAGGCGCGCGAGGTAATTCTCGGATTGCGCAATTTCGACCTCGGCGGCGGCCAGATCCTCCTCGCTCGGGATGATCGACAGGCTCGCGTAGGAGGTCGGCACAATCATGTCCATCGCGGAGCCCTCGCCGTGGATCGGGCCGTAAAGGCTGCGGCCCGCCTGCTTCTCGACCCCGAGCGCGCTCGTGGCGTTGGCCTGGGGATCCAGGTCGATGAGGAGGGTGGGGATCTTCTTGTCCGCGAGCGCCGCGGCCAGGTTGACGGCCGTGGTCGTCTTCCCGACTCCGCCTTTCTGATTGGCGATGGTAAATACGGTGGTGGGCATGGAGAGACGGCAGGGTGGAGGGTGCCGCGGAGCGCGACAATCCAAGAAAACGGCCGTCGGCCTCGAGTTCGCCGCGCCCGACGTTGGTCCCGCGGGGTCGCGTCACTCGAGGCGCGTGACGTCCACGGCGACCTGCAGATCGTGGTGGCCGCTTGAAACGAAGATGCCACGCAGGGGGCTTACGTCGGAGAAGTCGCGTCCCCAGGCGACGGCGATGTGGCGTTCGGAGGCGCGCCCGTCGTTGGTGGGATCGAGGTCCACCCAACCATAGGGCGGACAGAACACGGACACCCAGGCATGGGACGCATCGACGCCCACGAGTTTGGGCGCCCCGGGCGGGGGAAGGGTCTCAATGTAGCCGCTCACGTATCGCGCGGGCAGGCCCAGGGACCGAAGGCACCCGATCATCAGGTGTGCAAAATCCTGGCAGACGCCGCGTCGCATCCGGAAGACCTCGTCGAGGGGCGTGGCTACGGTGGTTGCGGTGGGGTCGAAGGCAAAATCGCGGTGGATGGCGCCCATAAGGAGTCCGGCGGCCTCGGCGAGCGGACACCCAGGGCTGAAGAACTGACGGGCGTAGTCGGCCAGATCGGGGGAGCGTGCGACGAGCGGGGAGGGGCAAACGTATTCCCGTGCGCCCCACTCGGGAGATTCGGGCGTCGAGGCCGTGACTCCGGCGTGCACGTCGTCCCAGGCGGCGCTGCCGAGGTCGAGTTCGGCGTCGGGAACCGAGCGTTCGACCACGGACCGGGCGGTGACCTCGAGCGTTCGGTAGGGGGACTCCACGGAAAAGGTGGCGGTGCGGTTCCCAAAATAGTCGACGCGCACCGAGCGTTGGCGGGGGGCTGGCGAGATCGACAGCGCGTGTTCGACGCAGGCCTGGCCGGGATACTGGCGGGGCTCGAGCCGGGCAACGTGGTGGGAGGCGGAGACCTCGGCGTCGTGCACGAAGCGGGTAGTATGAACAATCTGGTAACGCATGGCCGTGTCAGGCGCTGCGCGGGCCGGGCGAGTGCGCGAAGAACCGCTGGGTAACGACATTGGACAGCCTGCGCATTTCCTCCGCCAGGCCGCCCAGGGTGGCGGGGAGCGGGTCGTCCTCTCCGGGGTCGGATCCGCCCTCGGTGAGGTCTGCGAGTCCGAGCTGGGCGAGCCTTTTCCGGAGTGAGCCGAGATCGCGTGCATCGCGCCGGGAGACGCCCTCGGGCCCGGCGCCGGCGGGCAGGCGCTGGAGGTGGTCGAGCAGGGCGGACACCTGGAAGGCAAACGAGCGCGGGTTGCTTTCCTCGGCGACGAGCAGGTCGGCGACGGTGGGCCACTGCGGCTGCGAGAAGTAGAGGCGCCGGTAGGTCATCGCGCTGTCGGCGATTTCGAGGATCGCTCCCAGGGCTCCGTCGCCGGACTCGCGCCGCGCCGAGAGTCCCGCCTGCAGGAGGGTCGACACATTGATGGCGCGCTCGATGCGGCGGCCCATGTCGAGGAAGCGCCAGGCGTGGCCGCGGGTCATGTTGTCCATCTCGAGGCCGCTGAAGGCGGCGAGGTGGAGCAGGCAGTCGTTGAGGATTCGAAGGGCCGCCAGGGGGCGGGCGGAGCCGGGGTGCGGGGCGCGAAGCCCGCTGTTGAGGAGATTGAGGACGCGCTGGGTGTCTGCGGAAAAGCGATCCCGGAGACTGAAGGCCAGGGTTTGGAGTCGGCCCTGCACCTCGCGGACGGCACCGAGGCGTCCGGCGGAAAAGATGAGCTCGAGGCAGGCCTTCTCGACGGGCGCAGGCGACCGCTGTCCGAGCATCTCGCGTGGAAGGACCTCGAGACCCACGAGGAGACGCACCAATGCCGCGAATTCGGGAGACTCCTCGGCGGCGGATTCACTCGCCAGCCGTGAAAGCACGCTGCGGAGGATGCGGCATGAGTCCTCGAGTCGCTCGGCGTAGCGTCCGAGCCAGTACAGGTTGTCGGCGACGCGGCTTGGGACCTCGGACGGGGCGCGTTCGAGACGGACGACCTGGGTTGCGGGGCGGAGGAGTGAGAGATTGGCGACAGGTTTGTCGGAGATGACCCACGTGTCCTTGCTGGCTCCGCCCTCCTGCATCGAGATGAAGCGTTCATCGGGGGCCCCCGCCACCCGCGTAAGTCCGCCGGGAAGCACGGAGGGGCCCCGTTCGGTTGCGCAGACGAAGGTGCGAAGCACCAGGGACCGGTCCTCGATCCCGGAGGCGCCGAGGACGGGGGCGCGGCTCGGGGTGACGATGTCCTGGGCGGTGAAATCGATGGGGGAAAAGTCGAGATCCCGGAGGATGGCCTCGCGCTGGGAGTCCGAAAGGCCGGGTCCGAACAAGTGTCCGGCCCGCGCGGGACGGAATGTGCGCTTGACGACGAGGCGGTCGAGGTGGGTCCGGACATGGGCGTGTTCGCGTTCATGTCCACACCACCAGCTGTCGACGTCGGGAAGCAGGAGATCCTCGTCGAGGAAGTTGCGGCACAGGCTCGGCAGGAAGGGGCCCAGCGCGGGGGTCTCGATCCAGGCCGACCCCAGGGCGTTGGCGAGGGCGATGCGGCCGGCGCGCACCGCATCGAGCAGGCCGGCGACGCCGAGGCAGGAATCGGACTTCAGTTCGAGCGGATCGCAGAAGGCGTCGTCGACGCGCCGCAGCAGCACATCGACGGGTCTCAGGCCGTCGAGGGTTCGGATGCAGATGCGTCCGTCGCGCTCCGTGAGATCGGCTCCCTCGACAAGGGGGAATCCGAGGTAGCGGGCGAGAAAGGCATGTTCGAAGTAGGTCTCGTTGAAGGGGCCCGGAGTGAGCAGGGCGATCGAGGGCGACTCGCGATTCTCGGGAGCGAGGGTGCGGAGCGATTCGCGCAGATCCATGAAGAACCCCGCCAGCCTCTGAACCTGGGCGAGACGGAACTCCTCGGGTAGTACTCGCGAGAGCACGATGCGATTGGCGAGCGCGTAGCCGAGTCCCGAGGGCGACTGGGTGCGGTCGGAAAGCACGCACCAGCCGCCCGAACGACGTCGGACGAGATTCACGGCGTGGAGGACGAGCGGGCGCGCCCCGGGCGGTCTGAGACCGACGCAAGGCCGAAGGAAGGCGGGGCTGCCGTACACGAGTTCGGCGGGCAGCCAACCTTCGCGAAGAACGCGCTGCTCGCCGTAGATGTCGGTGACCAGCAGGTTGAGCAGGCGGTTGCGCTGGACGAGGCCGGCCTCGATCAGGCTCCATTCATTGGGAGGGATCGGAAAGGGGATCGGATCGAGTGTCCACGGGCGCTCCTGGCCCAGCGAATCGGCGTACACGTTGTAGGTCGCCCCGAGTTCGTCGAGCGAGCGACGGATCGACTCGCGGCGAAGGGTGGTCTCGTCGCCGGGCATGGGATCGAGCAGGCGCGAGAGGGGGGCCCAGTGGGTGCGCAGGCTGCCGTCGTCCGCCCGGGACTCATCGAAACCGTCAGCCGCCGCGGCGGTGATGCCGGGACTGGGTGCGTTGGAAGGGTCAGTGGACAAGGAGAGGGAGGTGGGACGATTCGAAGGACGCCGCGGGGCGCGGCGCGCACGGCTCGGGGAACGCCTGTGCGGCGAGGGATCAAAACGGCGCGGTGCGCCTTAGGTCGAGCGTGAAGGGGAAGTCGGGGTTGCGCTCGTCCGGTGGCAGGACCATCGCGCCCGGGGTGTGCCCGTGGGGGAAGAAGCGGGCGAGGCGCCGGCTCTCCGCCTCGAAGGCATTGACCGGAAAAGTCGTGTAATTCCGTCCTCCTGGATGCATGACGTGCGCGGTGCACCCGCCGATGCTTCGTGAGTTCCAGGTATCCACAATGTCGAATACCAGCGGAGTTGCGACGGGAATTGTGGGGTGCAGGCAGTTGGGCGGCTGCCAGGCGCGATACCGGATTCCCGCGACTGCCTCGCCGGCGGTTCCGGTGGGCTGCAGGGGTACGCGGCGGCCGTTGCAGGCGAGGGCATAACGCTGGCCCAGGAGTCCGGAGACGCGGACCTGGAGGCGTTCGACCGAGGAATCGACGTAGCGCACCGTGCCACCGGCGCCGGACTCCTCGCCGAGCACGTGCCAGGGTTCGAGCGCAGTCCGCAATTCCAGACGCATACCCAGTCGTGCAATTTCTCCGACGAATGGAAAACGGAACTCGAAATGCGGCTCGAACCAGGTGGATTCAAACCCGAAGCCGTGGGCCCGGAGCTCGTCGAGGACGTCCAGAAAATCCTGGCGCACGAAATGCGGCAGCATGAATCGATCGTGCAGGGCGGTTGACCATCGCACGGGGCCGTTGGCGTAGGGCGTCTCCCAGAAGCGGGCGACGAGTCCCCTGAGCAGGAGCTGCTGGACCAGACTCATGCGCGGATGCGGAGGCATCTCGAAACTGCGAAGTTCGAGCAGCCCGAGGCGTCCGCCCGGTCCGTCGGGGGAGTAGAGCTTGTCGATGCTGAATTCGGCCCGGTGAGTGTTTCCTGTGGCGTCGACCAGGAGGTTTCGGAACAGGCGATCGACGAGCCAGGGAGGGCAGGGATCGCCCGCCCTTGGCGTTCTCTGGAACGCGAGCTCCAATTCGTGCAGCGAGTCGTTTCGCGCCTCGTCCACGCGGGGATGTTGGCTCGTGGGACCAATGAAGAGTCCGCTGAAGAGATAGCTGAGCGAAGGGTGATTCTGCCAGTAGGCGACGAGGCTGCGAAGGAGATCAGGCCTGCGGAGCAGGGGGCTGTCCGAGGGATGGGATGCGCCGATCACGATATGATTGCCGCCGCCTGTGCCGGAGTGGCGGCCGTCGAGCATGAATTTCTCCGTTCCCAGGCGGAGGAGGCGCGCCTGTTCATAGACGACTTCGGTGATGCGGACCAACTCGTCCCAGGAGTGTGCAGGCGGGACGTTGACCTCGAGGACGCCGGGATCGGGAGTGACCCTGACGGAGATGAGCCGAGGGTCACGAGGCGGGGGCGTGCCCTCCAGGACGACGGCCACGCCGAGCGTTGCGGCGACGGATTCGATCGAGGAGACGAGATCGAGATATGTTTCGAGCTCGCGCAAAGGCGGGAGGAACACGTGCAGACGACCCTCGCGGGGTTCGACGCAAAGGGCGGTGCGGACGATCCACCGAGCGGACTCGCCTGCCTGCGGTCGCCTCAGGTCGGCCGCCGATTCGGGAGCGGGACCGGTTCCGGGGATTCCGGACTCCGGCGGATGCTGATGGGCGAAGGTCGGAGGCAGGGGCGTCGCCCGAACCATGGGATCGACCGGGACGACCCAGGGATATTCCTGCTCGGAAACCCAGGGCAGTGATTCGAGTGGAAGCCGGTATCCCATCGGCGAGTCGCCGGGGAGGAGCCAGAGTGTATCGTCGCGAAGAAACCAGGGGCCGCTTCGCCAGCGGCGCCCGAGGACGGAAGCGGGCTGGAGCGGGAGAACCCAGCCGACCGCGGTCCCCAACCCCTGTTCGAAGACGCGGGCGATGCGAGCCCTGGCCTCCGGATCGCGGAGGTTTGAATGCAGGGGGTCGACGTTCGCGGGGAGCCGTCGTTCCTTCCACAGGTAATAGGCGACATCCTCATAGGCAGGCTGCAGCCAGCGTTCCTCGACGCCCAGGACTGCGGTGAGGGCGCGGGCAAACCGACCGGCGTCCTCGATGCCAAGCGAACCGGGTGCGGAGAGATCCGCGACCAGCCGGGGATCCTTCCAAAGCGGCGCGCCATCCTCGCGCCAGTGACACGAGAAGGCCCAGCGCGGGAGCGACTCTCCGGGATACCACTTGCCCTGACCGTGAAACAACAGGCCCCCGGGGGCGAGGGTGTCGCGGAGCCGCACGATCAGGCGGTCGCCGAGCGTGCGTTTTGCGGGCCCGAGCGCCGCGGTGTTCCACTCGGCTCCGTCGACGTCGTCGATCGAGACGAAGGTGGGTTCGCCGCCCATCGTCAGGCGGACGTCACCCTCGTCGAGCCGCGCGTCGATGAGGCGGCCGAGCTCGTGGACCGCGGACCATTGGGCATCGGTGTAGGGGCGGGTGACCCTTGGGGACTCGAACACCCGGGAGACGGACATCTCGTGCTCCATGGTGGACTCGCAGGCGTCGACGGCGCCCGACACTGGGGCGGCGGCCGTGGGGTTCGGCGAACAGGCGAGCGGGATGTGTCCCTCGCCGGCGAGCAGTCCGGAGGTGGGATCGAGCCCGACCCAACCGGCTCCGGGGAGAAAGACCTCGCACCAGGCATGCAGGTCCGTGAAGTCCTCGGCGGGGCCCGCGGGGCCGTCGAGCGGCTTCACATCCGGGGCGAGCTGAATCAGATAGCCGGATACAAAGCGTGCGGCAAACCCGAGGCGGCGGAGGAGCTGGACCAGGAGCCAGGCGCTGTCTCGACAGGAGCCGCATCCCAGCCGCAGGGTCTCCGCAGGCTCCTGGACGCCGGGTTCCATGCGAATGAGATATCTGACGCGCTCCATCACGGCGTGGTTGAGGCCCACGAGGTAGTCCACGGTTCGCCCGCGGGGCGGATGCGCCGCAGCGAACGTTTCCAGCTCGTCGCCACCGTTCGCGCAGGCGAGGAACGGCGCCAGTTCGCCTGAGAGTCTCGCGTCGTACGAAAACGGTGCCTGCTCGGCCTCCGGTTCGAGAAAGAAATCGAACGGGTTGTAGACGGCCATTTCGGCCACGAGATCGACGGTGATGTCAAGTTCCCGGCAAGGCTCCGGGAAAACGATCCGGGCGACGTGATTGCCGAGCGGGTCCTGCTGCCAGTTTATGAAGTGCCGGGCCGGCGAGATGCGCAGCGAATAGCTGAGGATGGGGGTTCGGCAATGCGGCGCCGGACGCAGGCGCACGATGTGCGGCGAGTGGGATACGGGCCTGTCGTAGCGGTAGCGCGTGCGATGATGCAGTGCGGCGTGTATCGGCATGGCAGTCGTTTTCGGAACGGGGAGGCCTAGGCCTGAAACTGGGCGGCAGGCGATGATCCCGGAGCCTTCAGGGCGAAATACGCCTCATGGATCCCGTTTCCAATCTGGTTGAGACGGGTCTGCAGCTCGTCGACGTATTCGTGGAGGCCCCGGCGGAGGATTTCCTCCACCGAGGTGTAGGCGAGGTCTGAACAGAGGAGGCCCATGTGGCGCTCGGGCTCGTGCCGAAAGGCGCCGAGCGGCGTGCCCGAGATCGCGTGAAGGGAGGCCTGTGCGTCGAGCAGGCTGAAGCGGACGGCGCGGGGGAACTCCTTGTCGAGCAGGAGGAACTCCACAACGCCCACCGGCGAGATGCGGCCGTGCCTCTTCCGGTACATCTCGAACGCCGAAGCGGAGCGGAGGACGGCGGCCCACTGGATGTCGTCGAACGGCGTGCCCACATCCTCGATACTGCGAAGAAGCAGGTAATACTTCACGTCGAGCAGCCGCGAGGTCTTGTCGGCGCGTTCAATCATCCGGCCCAGCCGGCCGAAATGCCAGCCCTCCGAGTGGGTCATGGTCGCATCCGTGACGCCGGCAAACAGGTGGCTCGACTGCCGCACCTCCGAGACGAAGTCGGTCGGATTGCTCAGTCCCCGCTCGTTGACGGCCGCCTCCTTCAACATCAGGTAGAACGTGTTCAGGTGGATCCACATCTCCGACGAGATGATCTCGCGGACGGAGCGCGCGTTCTCCCGCGCGGCGCGGATGCAGGAAAAGACCGAGTTCGGGTTGTCGGCATCGCTGGTCAGGAAGCGCAGGACGTCATCCTGACCGTTGCCCGGATAGCGGCGGCTGAAGTCTTCGTGGTCACCCGTGGTGTTAACCAGTGACTTCCACTGGTTGGGCGCCTCGGCCGGCGAGTCGAGCATGAGGTTCAGATTGACCTCGATGAAGCGGGCGACGTTCTCGGCGCGTTCGACATAGCGGCTCATCCAGTAAATCGAGTCGGCCACGCGGCTCAGCATGGCAGGGCCTCCCTCGTCTGGCTAGCGTCCGGAACCGATGTGGTCGGCGCGGCGGTCCCCCGTGCGGTTTCCGAAAGCACCCAGGTGTCCTTGCTCCCGCCGCCCTGCGAGGAGTTTACCACCAGGGAGCCCCGCTTGAGCGCCACGCGCGTGAGCCCGCCGGGCAGTACGAAGATGTCGCGGCCATAGAGGATGTAGGGCCTGAGGTCGACGTGGCGTCCCTCGAAATGGTCGTCGATCAGCGTTGGCACACGGGACAGCGACAGTGTCGGCTGGGCGATATAGTTTCGCGGATTGGCGCGGACTTTCAGTGCGAAGTCGGCGCGCTGTTCGGCGGTGGAGTGGGGGCCCACGAGCATCCCGTAACCGCCGGACTCGTTGGCGGCCTTGACCACCAGTTCGTCGAGATGCTCCAGCGTGTAGGCGAGGTCGTCCGGCTCTGCGCAGATGTGCGTGGGGACGTTGGGGAGGATCGGATCTTCCCCAAGGTAATACCGGATCACCCGGGGCACATAGGCGTAAACGACCTTGTCGTCCGCGACGCCCGTGCCAGGTGCGTTGGCGAGGGACACGCGTCCGGCCTTGTAAACGTCCATCAATCCGGGAACCCCGAGCATCGAGTCTCGGCGGAATACTGTTGGGTCGAGAAAGTCGTCATCGAGTCTCCGGTAGATCACGTCAACCCGCTCGAAGCCGGTGGTGGTGCGCATGCAGACGAAGCCGTCCTTGACCACGAGGTCGCGGCCCTCGACGAGTTCGATGCCCATCTGCTGCGCGAGGAATGAATGCTCGAAATAGGCCGAGTTGTAGACACCCGGCGTGAGCAGCACCACGCGAGGCGAGGAACCCGCGTCGGGCGCGAGAAACTCCAGCATGTCGCGCAGATGGCTCGGATAGTCGGAGACCGCGCGGATCTTCGACGATTCGAATACGCGCGGGAACATGCTCTTCATGACGTGCCTGTTCTGGAGCACGTAGGAGACTCCGGAGGGACAGCGCAGGTTGTCCTCGAGCACATAGATGGTTCCGTCGTTGTGTCGGACGAGATCCGTGCCGGTCACGTGGCACCAGATTCCGCGCGGAGGCCGGAGCCCGATGCATTCGCGCCGGAACACCCGTGAGGATTCGATGATCTCGCGCGGGATGACCTTGTCGCGGAGGATGCGCTGGTCGTGATAGAGGTCGTCGATGAAAAGGTTGAGTGCGTGAATACGCTGCCTGAGCCCCTTTTCGATCACGCTCCATTCGCCCGCCGACAGCACGCGGGGAAGAATGTCGAACGGGAATATCTTCTCCACGCCCTGGCTTGCTCCATAAACGTTGAACGTGATGCCCATCGCGAGCAGGGCGCGTTCGGCGGCCTGTTGCCTGTTGCGAAGCTCGCCCTCGGGAAGGGCTTCGATGTTGCGCACCAACGTGCGGGCCGCGCTGCGGGGCATCAGGTCGGACGAGAACATCTCGTCGTAGAAGGGACCGACATCGTAGTTCGAGAAACGCATGGTCAATTCGGCGGCTGGGTCTCGGGAGAGGATCGACCGCCTTGGACCCTCCAAGCAACGCCTGTGCCAATGCAGGTCCTGAATCCGGTGGGGGCAGTCCAGGGATGTATGAAAAAATCATGTGCGAGATATGAATCCCATGGATGCACGCGCGGAGGCGGCCGGCTATGATCGCGACCCCAACCGAATGTGCACCATGTCTTCTCCGCTTTCCATCGTGCCCTCCGCCTCGTCCGGCAGGGGGGCGGCCTCCGATGTCTCGCGCTGGTACCGCGTCTTCTCGGTCGTCCTGACGATCCTGTTGCTCGTGAGTGCGACGCACCAGGCCAGGGCGTCAGATCGGCTCGTAACCGGGCGCGTGCTCAGCATCGCGGAGGTGAGGCAGATGATCAGGGCCCAGACCTTTGTCGGTGACGACGCCTACGCGGTGCTCGAATCGGGAAGCCTGCAGGAGTTGCAGCATCTCTTTGAAACGGAGCTGGCCAGGGAGGGCGTGTCGACGCGGCGCGACAGTGAGGCGATGACGGATGCATTCGTCGCGACCGCGCAGATGGCCTTCGTCGTTCGAAACTGGAGCAGCCGTACGCAGGCGAAGGCGGTGGCGGTGGGCGAGGTCTGGTTGCAGTCGCCCGACAGGCATCGCCGCGCGGTGGTGGTGGCGATCACGGAGCGGGGCGTGATTTACTGGGATCCTGAAACCGCCTGTGAATTGAAAGGTGGGAGCATTGCCCGCTCGACCCCCACGCTCTGCCGGATCTAGGAACGCGCGAGGAGGTTCCCATGAGAGTCGAGCCATGTTTTTCCAAACTGGGCAGGGTGTTGGCCGCGTGCGTTGTGGCGGTCCTGTGCCTCGCGACAACACCACCCGCCCGCGCGGATGCGGAGGCGGCCGACGCCTACAGCACTGGCGTGGTTTTGAACGCTTCGCAGGTGCGGGCGCTGTTTCCCAACAACACCTATGTCGAACGCGACCGCTATGCGGTGCTTCGATCCGACAGCCTTCGCGACCTGCAGGAGCTGTTTGTGAAGGCCGTATTCCGCAACGGCCTCCGGCCGGCATGGAGTCCGCGGTTTGCCTGCGGCAAATTCTCGATGGTGTTTGTCGCCACGGCTAGGCTCGCCTACCTGGCGGCCCATCCGGAGGCGCGCGCCGTCCCGGAACTGGCGGTCGGGGAGGTCTGGTTCATGACGGGCCCGAACTCGGCGCACGCGATCGTTGTGGCCGTGACCGAGCGGGGCGTCGTGTATTGGGATCCCCAATGCGGACATGAGGTCGCCATGCCGGGGGACCGCCTTGCGGCGACGTTCCTGCGAAAGTTCTGACCGCTCCCTAGCGGAGTGGGGGGATGAGCCCGGCGTCGGCGGCGTACCGGATGAGAGCCACCGGCTCGTGGGCGCCGAGCTTCTGCTTGATCCGGGTCAGGTGATTGCTCGCCGTGCCCGGGGTGATCGTGAGCAGCGACGCGATCTCCTTGGCTGAGCGACCCTCAGCGTAGAGCTTGAGCACGGCGCGTTCCTGCCGGGTGAGCGATTCGACGCGTAGACCGGATTCGCCGAAGACATGGGTTCGCAGGAGCGAGCTGCTCCGGGGACAGAGGAAGGTGTTCCCCGCGCGCACCTGCTGGATGGCCGAGCGGAGCACAGGGATGTGTTCCACCTTCGCGATGAAACCGTTCGCCCCGCGTGCGAGCACCTCCCGGATGAGCGAGGCTTCGAGGCGGTCCGAAAATATCAATATCCTGGCGGATGGCGCGGTACGCCTCAGGTGATCAATGACGTCGAGGCCGGGCGTGCCAGGCAGCACGAGGTCGAGGAGAACGAAATCCGGGGTCTCGACGGCGAGGCGGGCGAGCGCGGCGTCGCCGTCGGAGAGCTCACGCACGAAGGCGAAGCCTCCCGCGTCCTGGACGACCGCCGACAGGAGCTGCCGGAGCATCGATTGGTCCTCGATGATCCAACACAGGCCCGAGGCCGCCGCACGGGTACTGGGGGATTCGTTCATCGCAGTCGCATGGAGCCTAATCCTGGCTGCGACCCAAAGACAGAGTTTTCGGCCTGCGAACGGCTTGATTGGGCCGGAAATTGACGCCGACGGGCGCGAGGCTAGAATCGCCGCTGTTCCAGGTCGCACCCTTCGCCGCAGGAGTTGCCCCCGTCGGACGAATCGGGACGCCCTTGGATAAGTCCCCATGACAAAGCCGCGCTCCTCGGGCACCGCCCCGACCCTGGGCGAAGACACGCACCGCCGGACGATGCGAGGGGCGGTGTTGGTGATCGAGGATGAGGCCATGGTTCGAGAGGTTCTCTCGGCCTGCTTCATCCTCCTGGGCTACACGGTCGACTCGGTTGATCGTGTCGAGGGCGCGCTGGCGCTGCTGAATGCGCGGCGGTACGATGTGATCTTCGTCGACCGGGTGATGCCGGGAATTGGAGGGGCGGCGGGAGTCGCGAAAATCCGGAAGCTGCTGGCCGGACGGCGTTGCCTGATCATCGGGATGAGCGGAAACGCGTCGCCGAAGATCGTCGAGGACTGGAGACTCGAGGGGATCGATGCCTTTGCGGAGAAGCCGATCAACCTCGATCGCCTCCGCGCCATCCTGGGTATCGGCCAGCCGGGAATGTCAGCCAGCGGCCATCCGCATGCCGGGCCTGAGTCGGAGCAAAGGACTCCCGCGGTATTGGATGACTCGGTTCGCGAGGAAATCGAGGCGCTGGGACGCCGAACCGGGCGGGAGCTTTACCTGCCGATGTGGCGGGAGTTCGTGGCGTCGTTGCCGGGCCATTTGAAGGAGATTGAGACGGCTCTTGCGGACTCAGATCCCGGACGCATCGCGGACTCGGCGCATGGTCTGAGGGGATTTGCGCGGGCGATCGGTGCAATGGAGCTGGCCGAGGCCTGTGGCGCGATTGAGGACGAGGGGCCAGTGGCGCGCGATTCGCGACGCGGTGAACTGCTTGCCGGACTGCGCCACGCGATCGCCCGGGTGCGCGCCGTGGACCTTGGCTGACCGGGAGGCGTCGCTCAGTGGGCGATCACGACCCAGCCCAGCATCGCCGCCATCGCGGCCAGGGTGACCGGAGCACCCAGCCGGAGGAAACTCTTGAACGAAATCGGAATGCCGAGCTCCCGGGCCTGCTCCACGACTATGATGTTCGAAACGCTGCCGGAAATCACCAGGCTTCCGCCGAAGCTGTTGGCCAGTGCGAGCACGTAGGCGGCGGGGGCGTGCGCGACGTTTGCGACCTTGAGCAACAGGAGCACGGCGGCGGCGTTGTTGATCAGGTTTGAGAGTGCGGCGGTCGACAGGGCGAGGACGACTGGCGAGGACAGTTGGAGCCCGTGTGCGGCGAGCCAGTGAACGGCGAGATCGCCGTAGCCTGTTGTCTGAAAGGCGCCCGTGACGACAAACAGGCCCATGAACAGCACTAGGATCGGCCAGTCCACGATTCCGAGCAGGTCGGCAGTGCGGAATTTTCGGCTCGCGAGATGAATGCCCGCGGCGGTCAGTGCGACGATCTCCTTGGGAATGGGTGAAAAGAACAGGGCGATCACGACGCCCAGGATCGCGAGTCCTTTCACCGTGTGCGGCTTGTTGTACGCATGTCCCTGCGCGGCGTGGGCTGTTGCCTCAGGTGCCGCCTCGAACGCCTGGAGCTGATGGCGGGAGAGAAGCCAGGTGATCCCGTAGGCGCTGCCCAGGGCGACGAGCACGGGTGGCAGACACCACAGCGCGTAGCGGCCGAAGCTGAGTCCGGCGATCTGGGCGATCATCATGTCCTGGGGATTGCCGACAATCGTCGCCGCCGCGCCGATGTTGCTGGCGATGGCGAGCGCTATCAGGAACGGCACCGGATTGATGCGACGGTTCAGCAGGGCCGCGCCGACGATTGGTGTGAAGGCATAGCACACGATGTCGTGATTCAGGAACGCCGATAATCCGGCCGTTGCCAGCATCAGGAGCATCAGGAAATTCGCAGGATGATCCAGCCTCCGGGCGACGGCGCGCGCCACGCTGTCGAAAAAT
>JAJXYI010000067.1 GCA_021780625.1 bacterium
CGAAATATACTGTAATAGATTCGCTAAGCGGTTCTATTAGAAGGAGGAATGCGGCATTATCAGCCTTTGGAATGGTGTGATCTTTAGTCGTTGTATTAGATGAAAATCGGATTCGATAGCACTCCGGGTTGGGGGGGGTTTGGGGAACCTAATTTGCAGGAAGCGATCGCAGGGCGGGCAATTTCGGCATTGAGCGAAATTCGCCCAAATTTCATGCCCGAATTGCCAGTGATGCTCAGTAGAACTGCCTAGTGGCGAATGCAAGCAAGTGGCAATGGCGCAGCCATTTGCATTATTGTGAATTTCAGGTGAAATCGCGCGGTTTCTTAAGGTACTGATAAATGCCGGCATAGGCCCATTTTGTTTATACTATGTTTTGTAGTATTAACCGCGATTTGGATTCTGATGCAAATTTAGGTCTGCTTTAGTATGCTTATAATGATTTAATATTTATTAGATGACATGCTGCACTTTATAGCGGAAAATAATGCACAGAAGATGCGCAAGAGGTTGATGATAAAGTAAATGATGTTTGCCAAAGATAGGCATCATCCAAAGGAGATTTTTGCTGTATTTGTGGCCTGCTGTATGCTAAATCATGCTCAACCTTAATTCAGGCGAGCATGGCATTCGTCGTTTCAAATCAGAGACTTCGACTGAGTGGGCAACTCCAGCCGGCCTTGAGCCGGACGTTGCGTCCATGTTGGCGTCACCGTAATCACCGCTGTCAGTCGCTCAGTCTCGATGAGACGTAATGCTATGTATGTTACTGGGTTAAGGGAGTAATATTCGGTCACGGCGAGCCGCCTCGCATTGGCCGGATAATCTGCCAAATCAACACAACCTAGAACTATGAATCAGCTCCGTTCGCGGAAGAAAGCCGTGAGCAGGGTCGCACTATCTGCGGCCTTTGTTGTCGGCCTCGCTTCAGTATCCGCCCTCGCTCAGCAGACGCAGACCACCAAGGACTCCAGCCAGAAGGCCTCGTCCGACCAAGCCGCCATCAGCATGGATAAGTTCGTGGTCACGGGATCCCACCTTCCCATGGCTGCCGACCAGGTCGCAATTCCGGTCACCACGCTCGACACGCAGGACATCCAGCAGAGCGGTGAGTCGATCAGCACCTTGGACATGCTCCGCAAGATCGCACCCGAAATCACGGGTGTCGGCTCGGAGAACGCCACGATCAACACGGCGACCACGTACGGTGGCGCATCCATCAGCATTCACGGAATGCCCGTGCTGGTGCTGATCAATGGCCGTCGCATCGCCACGTCGTCGGCCGAGGCCGTGGGCGGCTCCCGCTTCGTCGACCTCAACATGATCCCGGCGTCCGCGATCCAGCGCATCGATGTGCTGAAGGACGGCGCGTCCGCGATCTACGGCTCTGACGCCGTCGGCGGCGTGGTCAACGTGATCACGAAGAGCGATTACAACGGTTGGGAAGCGGGCGCCCACTATGGCTACTCGCCGAGCAAGGGCCGCTATGCCGAACGCAGCGCCTACCTCACGGGCGGTGTCTCGAACGGCAAGACTTCGATCACGGTCTCGCTCGAATACGCGAAGCACGACCCGATCTACTTCAGCTCGAAACCGTACACGAATCCCTACTATGTTTCGGAGTACTACCCGGGCATCATCGACATCTACAACCTCGCGACCGGCGTCGATGAGGATTATCAGCTGAATCCCAAGTACAACGCCCCTCCGGGAGGCGCCCAGTACACCATCGACCAGCTGGTTCAGATGGGCTATTACACCGATCTGGGTAGCGACGCCAATCCCGCCGTGGTCAAAAAGATCCAGCAGGGGTTCAACTTGGCCGACAAGCAGACGCTTATCCAAAGCCTGAAGCGCTCGAACCTGACGCTGTCGGCATCGCACAAGATCTTCGACGACAAGCTCGAGATGTTTGGCGATCTCGAATACTCGAATACGCTGACGATGAGCTCGCTGAATGCGCAGCCCATCTATCCGTACGTGTCCACCCCTTACACCGACACCTGGTACGTCGGCTCTACGCCTCCTCCTCCGGGAACCCAGTACGTCCCGGTCACGATCCCCGGCAATCCGTTCTCGGCGGCCTGGATCAATCAGGCCAGCGACAACAACACCGGTTATGGCGTGATGGCGCACAACCGCTTCGTGCAGTATCCGCGCGTATTCAACAACGACTCGACGTTGGTCCGCGTTGCCGGCGGCTTCAAAGGCCAGATCAACGACAACTACTCGTGGGAAATCGGCGGCACGCTGAGCCGTTACACGATCAATTACACGAACGAGAATCTGATCAACACGGTCTCGTTCCTGGATGCTCTGGCCCAAGGTCAGCTGAATCCGTTTGCGCTGACCCAGCCGGCGGGAGTCCTCCCAGGCAACATCCTTGGCACGGGCTGGATGCACGGCATCAGCTCGCTGGGTGAAGGCGACATCCTCTTCCGCGGCACGCCGTTTGAGCTGCCCGCCGGAAAGCTTTCCTTCGCCGTGGGCGCAAGCTACACGCGCGAGGTGCTCAATGCCACCGCCGACCTGAACTCGACGACTCAGGGCTGGATGAACTCGCCCTCGATCCTCCCGATCAACAAGCAGCGCAAGGAAAACGCGGTCTTCGCCGAAGTTTCCGTGCCGATCGTGAGCAAGGACCAGCACATCCCCGGCATCTACTCGCTGTCGACGGACCTCGCCTGGCGCTTCGAGCATTACACCCAAGTTGGCAATTCGACCGTTCCGAAGGTTTCGCTCAAGTACCTGCCCTTCGACAACACGTTCAGCCTGCGCTTCTCGGCCGGCAAGTCGTTCCTGGCTCCCCAGCTGTACGACCTCTACGGTCCGGTGAACACCGGCTCCTCGCAGTCGATCACTTACATCCCGTACGGTTCGACCACGCCCCAGTCCAACGTCCAGTTCCAGGCCGGTGGCGGCTCGAATCCTGATCTGAAGCCCTCCACGGCCTCCACTTGGAGCGCCGGCTTCGGTTATACCCCGAAGCAGGTCAAGGGGCTGAGCATCACGTTCGATTACTTCCAGTCGCACTGGTCGGGCATCTTCGGCTATCCGAATCAGCAGACCATCGTGCAGGATGTCGAAAACAAGGGTGCGGCCTCGTCGTATGCGAACTTCGTCCATTTCGGTTCGCTCAACGGCACCCCGGTCACGGCTCCCGGACAGATCAGCGCCCACCCGAAGGCGGCTGTCTGGATCAATGCCCCGCTGCTCAACCTCGGCGGCCAGCTCGTGAAGGGCTTCGACGCCACGGTCTCGTATGAGCATCACACCGACACGATCGGCCGCTTCACGGTCGCCTCGACGGTGTCCGCCTACAATTCGTTCCAGCTGCAGGAAATGCCGACCGATCCGTACTACAACTATGTCGGCACCGCCTCTCAGAACGAGTTCACCGTTCCGCGGTGGCGCACCTACAGCACGCTGACCTGGCTGTACAAGAGCTGGACCTTCGACATGGCCCACACCTACGTCCCGACCGTTCAGGACATTGGTTCCGGCGGCGCGGGTGCCTCGGCTCCTGTCGGCGTGAGCGCGTACCAGCAGTTCGACTTCGCCGTGAAGTATGACTTCAACGGCTCGAATCTCGGCCACTACTTCGACGGCCTCTCGGTGCGTCTCGGCATCAACAATGCCTTCAACAAGATGCCGCCAGTGGCGCTGAATGCCATGCAGGACACCAACTCCGACGTCGGATTCTACGGCGCGGTTGGCCGCATGGTGTACGTCGACGCCTCGTACAAGTTCTAAGGCCAGTCCGTTTTGTTCTCACCAAGGCCGGAGCTCCTCGGGGCTCCGGCCTTTTTTTGGCCGGCTCTTGCGGCTGTGCCCCAGGCCTTCTTCTGGACCACCGAGACGTCCGCCTTCGCCAAGGCTACGGCGGGCGAGCGAAGAACACCGAGCCTGAAGGCTGGACGATGACGGACGCGGCGTTCGCCGAGGAAGTGCTGGGGCAGCTTCCATCCCGTGACTGCCCACTCCGAGGTTTTCCGCTCCGCCGCCATCGTCTTGGCGAGCGTGGATGAGCCACCGTGGCTCCAATGCACTTGTCCTGGCTGGGCGCGTGGCCCGAGCGGTCAGGGTTCGGAGGGCATGGGGGCGAGG
Organism: bacterium; assembly: GCA_021780625.1. Next base: position 4,108 of record JAJXYI010000067.1, read on the forward strand.
CCCTGCTCGGCGGCCTTTTGGGCGGCGATTCGGGAACGAACGCGTTCCGCGTAGGGGAGCCAGCGTTTGTGCTTCCAGCGCCGATACATCATCACGCCGCGCAGCCATTCGTCGCAGACCATCGCGGCCCAGAAGCCGGGCAATCCGAAGCCCAGCTTGATGCCGAGGATCCACGAGAGCGGAACCCAGACGCCCCACATCGAGCACATGCCCATGAGAACCGGGAATCGGGCGTCGCCGGTTGCCCTGAGCGCGTTGATCACGACCAGATTGAAGACACGGCCGGGTTCGAGGATGAGGCCTATGCGGATGAGCACGACGCCGACCGCGATGATCGAGGGATCGTGTGTGAAGGGGCTGATGAAGTGAGGGGCGAGTATCGCGAGCGCGATCGAGCCGATGATGGCGCAGGCGAACCCGAGGCGCAGGTTGCGCAGCAGTTCGCGGTAGGCGGCCTCGTAGTCGCCGCCGCCGATCAGGTGGCCGATGATGATTTCGGTGCCCAGGCCGATCGCATAGCTGAAGAGGATCACCCAGCGGATGATCTGCATGACGTAGGATTGGGTGGCGAGGTGGTCGCCGCCCATCGACGCGATCATCGCGGTGACGACCATGAACGCGAGCCACCAGCAGATGTTTTCCCCGGCGGCGGGCAATCCGATGTGAAGGATCGCGCGCAGCTTGGGCATCCCGATCTTGAAGAAGTGCCGCAACCGCAATTTCAGGTGCGTGTAGTATTCGAGCAGGAACCACAGCGCGGCGCAGGCGACGATGCGGCTGAACACGCTGGAGATCGCCACGCCGACGACACCGAGTTTTGGGAAGCCGAGCCAGCCGAAGAGCAGCAGGCAGTTTCCGATCACGTTGAGCACGTTTTGGCCGACGGCGACGAGCATCGCGGCGCGGGTGTGGGTGTGTGCGCGCAGGATGGCGGAAATCGAAATGCTCATCGACTCGAGGAAGAGCGAGCCGCCCATGAAGGTGAGGAACGGCAGGGCGAAGTGGTAGGGTGCCGGTCCGAGATGCATCAGCGAGAGCAGCGGGGCGGCGAGGACGACCACGAGGATGCTGGTGCCCAGCCCGAGCCAGGTGTTGACCGCGATCGCGGTGGCGGCGATCTCGTCGGCGCCTTTCCGGTCGTGCGCTCCGAGGTGGTGGGTCAGGACCACGCTGCTGCCGATGCCGACAAAGGCGAAGAGGATGATGGCCAGGACGATGAACTGACTGGCCACGCCGAGACCCGCGACCGCGTCGTCGCCGAGGTGGCTCACCATGAAGGTGTCGACCGTGGCGATCAGGACGCGCAGGCCCTCCTCGATGAAGATGGGCCAGGCGAGGGACAGGAGCTTCGGTTTCAGGACAGCGGCGCTGTTCATGGAGAATCCGACCAACTGAAGGGAAAGGGGCGCGGAGGGAAGGGAATACCGGCGCCGGGCGGGGTTGGCTGGGGAAGCGTCCGGGGCTGCGCGATTTGCGCCAGCGATTTAGCGGTTCAGACGAACCGCTGGGCGAACTTCCAGCCCAGGTAGACGCCGACGACGCTGCCCACGCCGCTGAGGATGAAGTTGGTCATGAATCCGAACCCAAGCGCGGCGCCGATGCCCCAGGCTGCGTAACCGCCAATCGTCGTGCCGATCATGATGCAGAGCTTCGTCATTCGGGCCGGCAGTGTAGCGGAATAAGGCCTACGGGCCAGCCTGGAAGTGGGGGCGCACCCGGGGGGAGTTGCCCAGAGGGGGATGGAATTTTGGGCATGGCGCGATTGCCGGTCTACGTGGCACCTGTGGTGCTCACTACGCCCGGCAGGCTTCTGCGCTGTGGTTCACTTTCATCCGGCTAGCCTCACCATGGCGGAGCCAGGCATAGTCCGTTGGGAACCTGGGGCAGGCGCGGATTGAGGGGGATTGGGGATAAGACGTGGAAATGCGGGCTGAGCGGTTGCCGGTCTACGTGGCACCTGTGGTGCCGACTACGCCCGGCAGGCTTCTGCGCAGTGGTTCACTTTCATCCGGCTAGCCTCACCATGGCGGAGCCAGGCATAGTCCGTTGCGAAGCAACGACGAAGCCTGGTGCCCCCGCCCAGAATTGAACTGGGATCACACGTTTAGGAAACGCGTGCTCTATCCATTTGAGCTACGGGGACGGTGATAGGCTGGGCCTGCATGTCTGGCTAGCGCAACCGGGGGCGCAGTCCAGCCGAATCGGCCTCGGGAAGGGGTGCGCGGTCGTGCGGTGTTTTTCTGGCTGGGCCAGGGCTCCGGCGGGACTGATGGGGTGCGGGACCGGGGCGGGGTGCCCGACGCCATGAATTCGACGCTTATTCATACACTGCTCGCCGGCATTACTTCATCGCTGATTCTGGTTCATACGCTCCGGATGCGCGGCCAGGTTGCCACGGAGCCCGTGTTCGAATGGGCATCGTCCGTGCCGGAGCTGCAGGGCGTGGCTTCCGCGCCGCTCGAGGCGATGTTTGCCCGGATCGACCGGGAGCAGCTTCCAATCGACGGCTTTGTCCTGGTGCGCAATGGGGTGATCGTGGCCGAGCGTTATTACGGGGGATATGGCCCCGATACGCGGCACGCGATGTATTCGGTGACGAAGAGTTTTACCGCGACCGCGCTCGGCATCGCGCTCGACCGCGGACTCGTGTCGGGGGTGGAAGCGCCGGCGCTGAGTTTCTTCCCGGGGATGGCCGTGCAGGATCTGACGCCCGCCAAGCAGCGCATGCAGGTGAGGCACCTGCTCACGATGGCGACCGGGCACACGACGGACACGACCAATGCCGTGTCGGCCTCCGCGGATTGGGTGAAGGCCTTCTTCGACCTGCCGCTTCCGGAGGAGCCGGGAACCCGGTTCCTGTACAACAGCGGGGCCAGCGTGGTCGTGTCCGGCATCGTGCAGGCGACGACGGGGATGACCACCGAGGCGTTTGCGCGCCAGACCTTCCTCGGTCCGATGGGGGTGACCAACCTCGTTTGGGAGCAGGGTCCGCATTCGTTGAGCATCGGTGGGTGGGGGCTGTGGCTGACGCCGCGCGACATGGCCAGGGCGGGCCTGCTCTGGTTGAACCGGGGCAAATGGCCGGGCGGACGTCTCGTCTCGGCGTCCTGGGTGGAAGCGAGCTCCCGCCGGCAGATTTCGAACGGCACGACGGGGGATTGGGGAGTCGGTTATGGGTATCAGTTTTGGCTCAATCCCTTCGGCGGTTTTCGCGCGGACGGATACGGCGGGCAGCTGATCTTCGTCCTTCCGGACCGGAACGTGGTGGCGGTGTTCACGTCGCGGCCGACGGGGGCGCCGGTGCCGGTGGCGTTTGACCTGATGAGCGCGTACGTGATTCCGGCGATTGGCGCCCTGGACGTCGCGCATATCGCGGAGGGCGTGCCGCCGCTGGTTCGTTCGCAGCCGAAATCCATGGCGGTGGGAGTTGGCGGACAGGCGTTGTTCTGCGTAGGCGCCGAGGGGCCGGAGCTGTCGTATCAGTGGGAGCACGACGGCGTCGCAATCGCCGGAGGCACGGGGCGTGTGCTTCGCATCGATCCGGTGTCGGTGGGGGATGCGGGCCGGTATCGGGTGCGGATCTCCAATGCGGGAGGTTCGGTGGACAGCGCTTGGGCCTCGCTCGACGTGGCCGAGCCGGTCGGGCGGCGCAGGATCCTTGCGTTGTCGGCGAGGGCGCGAGCGTGGCGCGGCGAACGTTCGCTCGTGATCGGCGTGGCGGTGACTGGCGCGTCCGGGGTCGGGGTGCCGGTGATGTTGCGGGGCATCGGTCCCTCGCTGGCCGCCTACGGCGTGGACAGCGTGCTCGCGGATCCGGTGGCGACCCTGCATTCCGAGGGGCGGGAGCCCTTGCGCAGCGACGACTGGGGCGGCGAGCCCGTCATCGCGGGCGTCGCCGCCCGACTGGGCAATTTTGCCCTCTCGGCTGACAGCCGGGATGCGGCCGCGATCTGGAGTCTGGCGCCCGGCTTGCACACGCTGGTGATCGATCCTCTGTGGCCGGGGGACAGCGGGATGGTGATGGGCGAGTGTTACGATGCGCTCGGGGCGCCATCGGACGCATCGCCGCGCCTTGCCGGGCTCTCGGCGCGCGGCTGGGTGGGGCCCGGGGACGACTCGCTGACGGGGGGATTCATCCTCTCCGGGCCGGGGCCGACGACGATCCTGGTGCGGGCGGTGGGGCCGGGCCTGGTGGCGCAGGGAATCGTCGGCGCCCTCGCGGACCCGGTCGTGACCCTGTACGCGGACGGGCGGGCGCTTGCCGTGAACGACGACTGGGCTGGGAACGGTGCGCTGGCAGCGGCCTTCGCCCGAGTGGGCGAGTTTCCATTGTCGGCGGATTCCGGTGACGCCGCGCTTCTCCTCACGCTCGACCCGGGCGTCTACACGGCGGTCGTCAGCTCGAAGGGTACGGACGCAGGCGTGGCGCTGCTCGAGGTCTATCCCGTGCCCTGAGCCCGGCGATTTCGGGCGTTGCGGGCGGTGGGCGAATCCTGTTGAACCGAAAAACCGCAGTTAACAGAAGGAAACGAAGAGAACAAAGAAGGGACATCCAAGCGATTCCATGAGATTGCCAATGCAGCGACGATTCGCCCCGGAGGTGCACGAGGTTGCGCCCTTGGTTCTGGGGTGACCTGGCGGCCCTTCGATCCCTTCGCGACCTTCTGTTCGATTCAATAACCGATTCCGGGTTCAACGAGAAACTTCCCCCTTTCGCGGCTCTCCATGTTTTCGCTCACCACCGGTGCTGTTCTGTTCTGCGTCTTTGTCGGACTCTTCTTCCTGGTCCTGTGGCTGTACTACGATCGTCGCGACCATCGGATGTTCGAGGGCGAGCGCCGGAAGACGGCCTTCCATTGCATCCGCTGCGACACGCTTTATTCGGCCAAGGCTGGTGTGGGTGAGACCTGTCCATGCCCCAAGTGCGGGCACATGAACGCTAGGTTGCGGTTCTGAGGGCTCAGTTGTAGAGCCAGTAGCGTTTGCTCGCCTGCTGGTAGATGCGGTCCCGGGCCTCCCAGTCGCGGAAGAAGGCGCGCACGTCGACGCGGTCGCCGTCGCGTTGCAGCGCGTGCAGGAAGGCGTCGGAGCCCATCAGGCGGAGGAACCCATTGAGCTTGCCCTGGGGCGTGGTGCGGAAGGGATTCCGGTCGTAGCGGCAGGCGAGCTTCATCAGGTAGAAATTGAGCTCGGTCGGGTGCCACTGTTCCCAGTTGACCACGTCGACATAGACGCCGGTGCCGGGGCGGCCGTCGCGCATGGGGGCGGCGACGAGGCGGAAGCGGAGGCCGGGGATGTGGAACGCGTCGAGCTCGCGCTTGAGCTGCTCGCCGCTGACGTTGGGGTGATAGAGTCCCCGGAAGGGGGCCAGCCCTCCGACGCCGTGGCGGAAGTCGCCGATATAGGTTCCGAGACCGACCATCGGGTAACCGACGACCGCTGCGAAATCGCGGATCATGGGCGAGGTGGGCACCCAGCGCAGGCCGGTGTCGGGCCAGCGCATCCAGCGGTGCCAGCCGCGCATGGGGACGATGACGAGGCGGCCGCGCTGGCGGACGGCATCGGGGATGTTGAGGACGCCGGGAGCCTCCTTGGCCATGCGGGCCAATTCTCCGATCGTCAGCCCGTGGACGTAGGGGACGGGGAAGGCGCCGACGTAATTGTTCTTGCGCCAGCGCGGGTCGAGGAGGGGGCCGTCGACCTTGAGGCCGCCGAGCGGGTTGGGGCGGTCGAGGACGATCACCTCGACGTTGTTCTCGAAGCAGGCCTCCATCGTGAGCTTCATGGCGCTGACGAAGGTGTAGCTGCGCGTGCCGATGTCCTGAAGGTCGATGACCATCGCGTCGATGCCCTTGAGCATGTCGCGGGTGGGTTTGCGGTACCGGTCGTAGAGCGAATAGACGCGCAGGCCGGTGCGGGGGTCGATGGAACTGGGGACGCGGACCGAGGCGGGGGCGTCGCCGTTGAGCCCGTGTTCGGGGCCGTAGAGGGCGACCAGGTGGACGCCGGGCGCGTGCCGGAGGATATCGACGGTGCGGATACCGCGGCGGTCGACGCCGGCCGGGTGGGTGAGCAGTCCGATGCGCAGGCCGCGGACGGCGGCGAAGTGTTCGGCTTCGAGCACGTCGATGCCGAGCATGACGGGGAAGGGATCCTTGGACGCCGTCTGGCGCCATTCGGGTGCCGGGGTGGTCGGCCGGTAGGTGGTGGCGGGCCGGGGGCGTTCGGGCGCGCTGTCCAGCCGGATCTGCGGCATGATCGGTTCGACCGGCCGCCGCGGCTGGCTGGCGCTGCAGCCCAGCAGGGTGAACAACAGGAGTGAAAGGGCGATGAAGGGCGGACGGCGAAGGAGGCGCGAGAAAGCAGACATGTGGCGAGCGCCACTGTGTTCGGCGCGCGCGGGACGTCCAGCGCTTAAAGAACGCTCCGGAGCCCGCCGCAGCGCTCGGCCGCTCAGTCCTGGCTTGGGTCGAAGCCGGAGGCGCGAAGCGCGGCCAGGTCGGCGTCGGTACGGGCGAGTTCAAGGAAGGATGAGTCGAGGACTACGGCGCGTCGCACGCGACGCCCCGCCTCCGCCAGGTCGCCGCGCTGGCAGGCGTAGCAGCCCAGGTTGAACTGCACCGTGGGCTCGTCGGGATGGATGATCTCGGCCTCGCGGAGGATGGCTTCGGCGGCGTGGAGCGACTCCGCGCGGCGCGTGGCGTAGGCCCAGGTGATCCACCAGCCTGCCTCCTCGGGTTGGATACGAACGAGTTCGGCGGCGACTGGCCGCAGCAGCAGCCATTGTCCGCGGTGCTGGAGAATGGAGGCGCGAAGAGCGAGGACCTCGGGGAGTTCCGAGTCGGGTGATTTCACCGCATCGAGCTCGCTCTCGGCCTCGTCGTAGAGACCGAGGGCGAGGTAACCTCGTGCGTGGGAAAGCCGCCAGGTCGTCTTCACGGGTGCCGCGGACTCAGTGTGGCGGGGGAGCACCGAAATGCGCGGCGTAGGAGCCGTATGCGGTCGTGTCTGCGAGCATGGCGTCGATCGTTGCGGCCAGCGGTTCCAGACGCACGAGGCCGGAGAACACGGCCTTGTCGCCGATGGGGTCGGTGAGGATGAAGGCCGGCCGCTGGTCGATGCGATGGGCGAGGAATTCCGCGGTCGACGCCTGGACCCGCGCGCGCACCTCGGGGGACTCCGCTCGAGCGCGCAGCCGCGCCGGATCGAGCCCGAGCGCCGAGGCGGCGACCGCGACCGACTCGGTCATGTCGCCAACCTTGCGTCCCTCGCGGACGGCGGCGTGCGAGAGCGCCAGGCGAAGGCGGTCGTCGTGGATGCCGAGATCGCGACCCGCCTCGGCGACGAGGTTGGGCGCGTCGTAGTTTTGCGGGCCCGACGTGTGCCAGCCGCTGTTCAGCTTGTAGGGGGAGCGCATGATCGTGCCGCTGCGCCGGTAGAACCAATCGCATTGCGCCTGCGACACCGGAAATGCCTCGGGCGGCATGAGCGCGATGCGCCAGTGAAACTCGACGCGGCCGGCGTACCGGCGTTGGAGCTCGGACCACACGGGTTCGGCCCAGTGGCACCAGGAGGACACGACTTCGAGGTAATAGACGATTTTCATGAGCTGGGGAGACGGCTGGCTGGAGGTTGCCCGACCGCGCGGGGGTCGTCAAATGGCGCCCCTGCCGGCCGGCACGAGAGACTTACGGACCATTCATCGACGTGTGCCACGAAAGACTACGGGGCGGCTGGTTTCATTTTCGCTTGTCAGACGCGATTTCAATCGGAGGTTTACGCCATCCGAATACACCCATGGCGTCCAACTATACCGAAGCCAGCATCAAGACCCTGTCCTCCACCGAGCACATCCGGCTGCGTCCTGGCATGTATATCGGAAGGCTGGGCAACGGCGCGCATGCGGAGGATGGCATCTACGTGCTGCTCAAGGAGTGCATCGACAACTCGATCGACGAGTTTGCGATGGGCTTCGGCAAGCGCATCGACGTGGACATCACGGGAAATTCGGTGCGGGTGCGCGACTTCGGGCGGGGCATCCCGCTCGGTAAGCTGCTCGAGTGCGTGTCGGTCATCAACACGGGGGCGAAGTACGACAGTGAGACCTTCAAGAAGGCGGTCGGCCTGAACGGCGTCGGCCAGAAGGCGGTCAATGCGCTTTCGTTCGACTACCGCGCCCAGGCGGTGCGCGACGGGCAGACCAAGGTGGTGGAGTTCACGCAGGGCAAGGTGAAGAAGGACCATCGGATCGCGGCCACCGACGAGAAGAACGGCACGATCATCGAATTCACGCCCGACGCCGCGCTGTTCGGCGCCGATTTCCGGTTCCGCACGGAGTTCATCGAGGAGATGCTCTGGAACTACGCGTTCCTCAACCGAGGACTCACGCTCACCTTCAACGGCAAGGCATTCAAGTCGGAGAACGGCCTGAAGGACCTGCTGGGCCGGCGGCTCACGGGCGAGACGCTGTATCCGGTGATCCACCTCGAGGGCGAGGACATCGAGATCGCGATGACGCACGGCGGGCACTACGGCGAGGAGTACTACTCCTTCGTGAACGGCCAGCACACGACCATGGGCGGCACGCACCTCGCGGCCTTCCGCGAGGGTCTGGTGCAGACCGTGCGCAATTTCTACAAGAAGGACTACGACGCGGCCGACATCCGCCAGGCGATCATCGCGGCCGTGTCGGTGCGCGTGATCGAGCCGGTCTTCGAGTCGCAGACCAAGACGAAGCTTGGGTCCAACGACATCGGCCCCAACGGCCCGTCGATCCGCCAGTTCGTCGGCCAGTTTCTCCAGCAGCAGTTCGACAACTACCTTCACCGGAACCCCGAGACCGCCGACGCGCTCAAGCGCAAGATCGAGGACAGCGAACGCGAGCGCAAGGAGCTCGCGGGCATCCGCAGCCTGGCGCGGGAGCGCGCAAAGAAGGCCTCGCTGCACAACCGCAAGCTGCGCGACTGCCGCGTCCACCTCGATTCGAAGGACAAGCGCGCGGAGGACAGCACCCTGTTCATCGTGGAGGGCGATTCCGCCGCCGGCTCGCTCACGGCCTGCCGCGACGTCCAGACGCAGGCTGTCTTTGCGCTCAAGGGAAAGCCGCTCAACACCTACGGCCTCTCGAAAAAGGTCATCTACGAGAACGAGGAGTTTCACCTGCTCCAGAGCGCGCTCAACGTGGAGGAGGGCCTCGACGGTCTGCGCTACAACCGCATCGTCATCGCGACCGACGCCGACGTCGACGGCATGCACATCCGCCTGCTGCTGATCTCGTTCTTCCTCCAGTATTTTCCCGAGCTCATCACGAACGGGCATCTCCACATTCTGGAGACGCCGCTGTTTCGCGTGCGCAACAAGCGCGAGACGATCTACTGCTACTCGGAGGCGGAGAAGCAGGCGGCGCTTCACAAGCTGGGCCAGTCCGCGGAGGTCACACGATTCAAGGGACTGGGCGAGATCAGCGCGGGCGAGTTCAAGGCATTCATCGGCGAGCAGATCCGGCTGGAGAAGGTGTCGCTGGATTTCCTGCACAACAGCGAGCAGCTGCTGGCGTTCTACATGGGCAAGAACACGCCCGAGCGCCAGGAGTTCATCATCGGCAACCTGAGGGTCGAGAAGGACCTCGTGGAGGTCTGAACCGGAGACACTATCGATGTCGAAGCGCAAGAAGGACCAGGACAACGCGCAGCCCGAACTAGATCGGA
>JAJXYI010000710.1 GCA_021780625.1 bacterium
CCTTCTGCGCGAGGGTGTCGAGGCGATCTTCGCCTACCCCGGCGGCAGCTCGTTGGAACTTCACCAGGCACTGGCCCGAAGCGGCAAGGTGCGCACGATTCTTCCCCGCCACGAGCAGGGCGGCGCCTTCGCCGCCGAAGCCTACGCCCGCGCCACAGGCAAGGTCGGCGTCTGCATGGCGACCAGCGGCCCCGGCGCCACCAATCTCGTCTCCGCAATCGCCGACGCGTACATGGACTCCATCCCCATGGTCGCGATCACCGGCCAGGTTTTCCAGAAGTACATCGGCAAGATGGCGTTTCAGGAAACCGACTTTTTCGGCCTCACCCTTCCCGTCGTGAAACACTCCTTCCTCGTCCTCAAGGCCGAGGATCTCCCGCGGGTGTTCAAGGAGGCCTTCCAGATCGCCCTCAGCGGCCGCCCGGGCCCAGTCGTCATCGACATCCCCAAGGACGTCCAGCAGGCGCGCCTCGTGCCCCAATTCCCCGCGACCGTCTCCTTCCGCAACCCGTGGCTCGGACTCGAGCACCACGCCTCCGACGCCCAACTCGACCAGGTCCTCGCGCTGATCGCCGAGAGCCGCAAGCCCATGCTCTACGTCGGCGGCGGCATCATCGCCGCGGACGCCGGCAAGGCCCTGAAGGCCTTCGCTGAAAAGACCGGTATCCCCGTCGCCACGACGCTCATGGGCGTGGGCGCCTTCCCCGAGACCCACCCGCTTTCCCTCCACTGGTTCGGCATGCACGGCGCGGCCTACAGCAACTGGGCCGTCGACCAGTGCGACCTGCTGCTCACCTTCGGCGCCCGCTTCGACGACCGCATCACCGGCGACGTCCACAAATTCGCCCCCGCCGCGAAAATCGTCCACATCGACATCGACGCCTCCGAGCACAACAAGAACAAGCGCGTCCAGCTCCCGATCGTCAGCGACATCCGAATCGCCCTCGAGCGCCTCAACCAACTCATCGCCGGACGCAAGTTCAAGGCCCCCGACCTTTCGGCCTGGCACGCCCAGGTCAACGAGTGGAAGACGAAGTATCCGTTCACTTACGACAAGACTTCCCGCTACATCCAGCCGCAGGAGGCCATCCAGACCCTCTACGAGCTCACCAAGGGCGACGCGATCATCACCACCGGCGTCGGCCAGCACCAGATGTGGGCCGCACAGCACTACCGCTGGGACAAGCCCCGCCGCTACATCAGCTCGCTCGGCCTCGGCGCCATGGGCTTCGGCTACCCCGCCGCCCTCGGCGCGAAGGTCGCCTGCCCGGACAAGCAGGTCGTCGATATCGACGGCGACGGCTCCTTCCTGATGAACGTCCAGGAACTCGCCACGGCCAAAATCGAGAAGATCGCCGCAAAGGCCATGATCCTCAACAACCAGCACCTCGGCATGGTCGTGCAATGGGAGGATCGCTTCTACGGCAGTCTGCGCGGCAACACGATCCTGGGCGACGCCAGCAACATCGGCAGCCCCGACAATCCCGGCGGCCTGTACCCCGATTTCGTCAAGATCGCCGAGGGCTTCGGCCTCAAGGGCCGTCGCGTGCTCCGCAAGGAGGACCTGCGCCCCGCAATCCAGGAGATGCTCGATTCCGACGAGGCCTACGTGCTCGACATCGTGGTGCCCTACACCGAGCACGTGCTCCCCATGATTCCCGCCGGCCGCTCCGTGAAGGAGATGCTGCTCGAATAAGGAGCCCCGCTCCGCTCCGCCTTTCCAGGGACGCGTCTTCGGGCGCGTCCCTTTTTTCTAAACGCGCGCCTCGCCGGCCCGCAGCTGTCCGCACGCCGCCGCGATATCGCGCCCCCGCGGCCGGCGAAAATGAGCGACCACGCCCCGCGACCGAAGCACGGCGATGAATTCATCCATGCGCTCCAGCGGGCACGCCTCATAACTCCGCCCGCTGAGTCCGGGACCGGTTGGATTGTAGTGCAGGAGATTCACGTGCATCCGCCTCCGCGAAAGCAGGTCCGCCAGCATCGCCGCCTGCGCGGGTGAGTCGTTCACGTCCTTGAGAAGGCAATACTGCACGATGACCGGCAGGCCGCTCGCGGCTTGATACCGGTCCGCCGCCGCCAGGATGTCGCCGATCGCGAATCTCCGCCCCGTCGGAAGCAGGTGCGCCCGCGTCTCGTCGTCGGGCGCATGCAGAGAGACCGCGAGGTTGACCCTCAGCCCCTCTGTCGCGAGCCGGTCGATGCCTGCGACCACGCCGACGGTCGATACCGTCAGCTGTCGCCAACCCAGCGCGCCGAGCTCGGCCCCTCCGATGCGGCGGACCGCCTCGAGCACCGCGTCGTAGTTGTGCATGGGTTCGCCCATGCCCATGAAGACGATCGTTCGAAGCGTCTTGCCCACCGCGGCCGCCTCCGACCGCAAGCGGAGAAACTGCTCGACGATCTCGCCCGGCGTCAGGTTTCGCTCCAGTCCGCCCTGCGCGGTAGCGCAGAAATCACACCCCATCGCACATCCAGCCTGCGTCGACAGGCACCCCGCCACCCGATCCTCGCGATAGTCGCTCATCATCACCGCCTCCACACTGCGACCATCCGGATACCGCAGGAGCAATTTCACGGTGCCGTCCGAGGCCGTCTGCCGCGACACAACGGAGGAGGAAAACTCCGCGCGCTCCCGCGCCAGCCGCTCGCGCAGCGCCCCCGGCACGCGCAACTCGTCCCACGGCACGCGGCCCGCCGCCTCGAAATACCGCCTCAACACCCTCCCGGCATGGGAGGGCTTGAATCCCCACGATACCAGGTCCTCCTGGAACTCGGGGATGCGATAGTCGGCGAGCGTCGGCATTCGCACACCGGTACCGCCCTCCGCACGATGCGCAACACAAAGCGCGCCGATCCCGGTCAATCGCCCCGCTGTGACTTCGCCAGATCCGCGACGAACGCGTCCTGCGCGGCATACTGCTGCTGCCGCTTCATGGTGTCGTACGACGCTTGACTCCAACCATCTGGTTGTGCCCCGACGAGCGCGTTGGCCTTGTCGGCCGCCTGCTTCGGCGTCAGCGACGGATCCTTGGCACGCAGTTCGTCGGCCAGGTTGTAGCGACGCAGATTTGGGTTGGACCAGCCGAGGGATGTCGGCGGCGGAGGCGGATGGTTGAACGCCATGCCGTCATGCGCGCATCCGGAGGCGCAAGCGATCAGCAGGCACGCGAAACCCAGGGCTGGCAGGTGGCTGGCTTTCATCGGGTAGTGGGGCTGACGAACCCTACCCTTCGTGAGGTGAATGGCAAGCGCGTGCGAGGCAGGCCTGGCCTCGTGAGCTCCGAAGATCGCCTTCCCTGCCGCCCGTTTTTCCTCTTTGGTGAACCCGTGAAAGCCCGCGACCTCTTCAGCCTGCCCGACTCGCTCGCCCTGTTCGAACCGTTCTTCGACGCCGA
>JAJXYI010000358.1 GCA_021780625.1 bacterium
CCTCGGAGGCCGCCACTTTGACGGCTGCGTGGTCGGCGCTGGCGCGCGGAGCGAGAGAGGGAAATTTGGGCAGGAGGGCGCTGACGACGTCGGCGGTGGCGAGCATGGGTGGCGGCGGAAGGTGCTGCGGTTGGCGGGTCAGACGCGGGGCTTGAAGAGCTGCTTCGCGCTGGGCTCGCGTTTGACCTTTTCCTGAAGCTTGACGAGGGCGTCGAGCAGGGCCTCAGGCCGCGGAGGGCAGCCGCTGACATAGACGTCGACCGGGACGATGCGGTCCACGCCCTGGAGCGTGGCATAACTGCGGTACATGCCACCGGTACTGGCGCAGGCGCCCATGGCGATCACCCATTTCGGCGAGGGCATCTGATCATAGATGCGGCGCACCTGGGGGGCCATCTTGTAGGTCACCGTGCCCGCCACGATCATGCAGTCGGCCTGGCGGGGGGAGAAACGCATGACTTCCGCGCCGAAACGGGCGATGTCGAAGCGGCTGGCCGCCACGCCCATCAGCTCGATGGCGCAGCAGGCAAGACCCATGGGCATCGGCCACATGGAGTTGGTTCGGATCCAGTTCACGACCGCGTCCAATCGGGAAACGATGACATCGCCCTCGATCTTGCTGTTATACGCCAATTCGGTGTTCGGAGATACCATGGTGTGCCGTAAGAATGACGAGGCAGGTGGAAAAGAAGGAAGCACGGTAGCACCGGGGGGAGGTCGCGCAAGGAGCTTTTAGTGGAACGCCGGATTGCCCGTGCCGTCGCTCAATTTTCGCAGCGGTTCAAACCCCAAAGTATCGCTAATACGACTACCGACCAAGCGGCTCTCCCCTCCCCTCCACCTGAGCTGCATAAGCTCCTCTCTTTCTTCGGTTAGATGCCCTTCTCAACTCTCGAAGCCGCCAGCTCCCCTCCCCTGTTAAGCAGATTTGCTAATTTGAATAATAAGCCCCCTGACTTTTGAAACGCGCCGCCGCAGGGATGCAGAGAGACGAATTGAAGCTGGGGAATCGGCGGGGCTGTGGCTTCGGCAGACCGATCGATTCGCCGGGCCCCTTCCTCGACACTCCGCCTTATCGCAACCGTGACCGGCCCTGAGTCACAGTATCACCCCGACCGGGAACAGGGTCGTACGGGACGGCGGCCAGAGCGAACTGAGTGGAGGTGAATTCGCCGCGCGAAGGCAAAACCTTCGAATTCGAAAATTGCCGTTGACCAACGACCCGGCATCGACCTTATGTCCACCCCTTCCCGGCTGGCTGCCAGAGAGTTTCGAGGCAGCACGCCCCACTGGAGAGGTGACAGAGTGGTCGAATGTGCGTGATTGGAAATCACGTGTACCCGCAAGGGTACCGGGGGTTCGAATCCCCCCCTCTCCGCCATCCTTCGCTCCTTCGGAGCTTCGGATGGCACGCCAAGTGAAGAAAAAAAGAACCGCCTCGCCGGCGGTTTTTTCGTAAGTGGAGCGAAGGAGGGCGGGTCCTCTCCCTCGCGGTCCGTTGGCACCTCCAGCAACGCTTGCCAGGCTTCGTCGGTGCTCCCGCACTGCACTGTGCCTGGCTGCGCCGCAGCAAACAGCTCCGCACTTTCTTGTCGCGAGTCTGGCCCTCTCCCTCGCCTGCGGAGCTGGCATAGTCCGGAGCGGATTCCCAAGTGAATGGAGTTCAAAGTCCGCCAGAAGCACACCCGTCTCCCAGCAGCGTAACCTCCCTGCCTGCGAAGACTTCCGCGCGTGACTCGAGAGGCTCCGCACCGCACAGGAGACTCCGTGGGCGCTTGTCATCAAAATTAAGTACATCGGTGGCGCTATTTTGCCGAGCACCACACTGGGCAGAGGCACTTCCCTAGCCGAACGTCGGTCTAATGGCTAAGTGAACACCCGCTTGCCTTCCTACCAGCCACTCGGACAGTCGCCGTCCCCCCTATGATCAGCTCATTCCCCCCGGCCCCCAAATTCCGGGCGCTGAGAACCCTGCTGGGCCTTGCCCTCGCTGCCGGTTCGGCGTTCGGAGCCACCACCCAAATCTCGGTCGATGCCAACCAGTACGTTCGCACGCTCGAGGATCGCGAATTCGGCATCAACACCGCGGTCTGGGATAGTTATCTGAAATCGCAGAGTTCGATTTCGATCATCAACGACGTCGGCATGCACACGCTCCGCTACCCCGGCGGGTCGACCTCCGACACCTACCACTGGAAAACCAATTCGCTGGACGACGGCACCGTCTACAGCTGGGGATCCAACTTCGATTCCTTCATCCCCATCATCCAGGGCACGAACGCGCGCGTGTTCATCACGGTGAACTACGGCAGCGGCACCGCCCAGGAAGCCGCCGACTGGGTCACGTACGCCAACGTGACGAAGAACCTCGGCATCAAGTACTGGGAGGTGGGCAACGAGTGCTACGGCACCTGGGAAAACGACATTCAAGCCGTCAAGCACGACCCCTACACGTACGCCACGCGGTTTGCGCAGTACTACAAGGCGATGAAGGCCGTCGACCCGACCATCCGCGTCGGCGCCGTCGCGGTCACCGGCGAGGACAGCTACGCAAACAACACCAGCCATCCCGCGACCAATCCCCGCACCGGCGTAACGCACAACGGCTGGACGCCCGTCATGCTGACCACGCTCAAGTCGCTCGGAGTCACGCCGGATTTCCTGATCTATCATCGCTACGAGCAGAATCCTCCAAGCGAGAACGACGCCTCCCTGCTCCAGTCGGCCAAGACCTGGCCCAACGACGCGGCCGACCTGCGCCAGCAGCTCAACGACTACCTCGGCTCGTCGGCCGCGCCCGGCGTGGAACTCGTGTGCACGGAAAACAATTCGGTCTCCTACAATCCGGGCAAGCAGAGCACCAGTCTGGTGAACGCCCTCTTCTACGCCGACAGTTTCGGCAACATCATCCAGACCGAGTTCAACGGCTTCGTGTGGTGGGATCTCCGGAACGGCAAGTCGACCGGCAACAACAACAGCTCCACGCTGTACGGCTGGCGTCAATACGGCGACTACGGCATCACGAATCCGACCAGCGGCGATTTCGCCAACTATCCGACGTACTACGCGATGAAGATCGTGTCGAAGTTCGCCTCGCCGGGCGACGAGGTTGTCCAGGCGGCGAGCGACAACACCTTGCTCTCCTGCTATGCCGTGCGGAAGACCGACGGCTCGGTCGCCCTCCTCGTGATCAACAAGGACCCGGCCAACACGCAGATGGCCGACTTTTCCATCGCCAATTTTTCGCCCGGCGCCACCGCCACGACCTACGCGTATGGGATTCCCCAGGACACCGCGGCGCAGACCGGTTCGGGCAACACCGACCTCGCCACGGGCACGATGGCGATCGCGGGAACCAGCTTCGCCGCGTCCTTCGCCCCGTATTCGCTCAACGTCA
>JAJXYI010000199.1 GCA_021780625.1 bacterium
CCTGAGCGTTTTCCAGCGCGACGAGGACGGCAGTGTGCTTCACACGTATTCCACCTACTCGCGCGGCCTCGATATGATCATCAACACCTACAACTACCTCGATCTCACGCCCAAGGGCCGCGACGAGGACGGGCTCGAGATGTCGATGGCCTGGCTTCGGCACCACGACCGCTACGAGACCTGAGCAGACGCGGAATCGGAAATCCGGATACCGCTTGTCGGAACAGGAAGCCGGATGGCAGACGACATCAGGCCGAGGTCACCCGATATCGTCCCCTTCCTCCTGCCGGGCAGGGGACGCCTCCCGATTCTCCTTCATTCACTCCAATGAAAGCCAGGCAACGTGCACTGGGCACCGCCGGATGGCTGGGATCGATCTTCGGATTGATCTTCATGCCGAAGTGCGCGCTCTGCTTCTCGGCGTATCTCGCGCTTGGAAGCGGAGCGATCTGGGCGGGCAGGGAAATCTGCGGCGGCGCGCCGGAAGGTGGTTTCCTGGGCGCGCTGACCAGCCACGTGAATCTTCCTCCCGTCGTTTCGTTCGCCATCACCACCTTGAGCGTCAGCTGGATACTCTGGCGCGCAGGCCGCTTGACGCGGCGATTCCTCCGCCGGCGGCGACGGGGGAGTCGAGAGGCCTGGAGCGGCCAAGCCCCCGCCCCGCCCGAGGCCCCCTGAACCCGGGCAAGAATGGGAATCTCTCGTCCCCTCGCAGCCATTCCCCGATCCAAAAACGGCCGCGGCCTCTGGCAATCAGGCCCGACCCACCTAATCTATCGCAACACCCGCCCTCCATGAGCCACCCCAGCGCCCAGATCCCGTATCTCCTCATCTTTCGCAGCCCCGATGCTGGCCCAACGCGTCCGGAAGGTGAATTGCCGGAGAACTTCGCGGTTTGGATGGCCTGGATCGACGGACTCAAAGCGAAGGGCCTGTCGCTGGGTGGCCATCCCCTCGAAGACGAGGGCCGCGTGCTGCGTCCGCGGGACCAACCCGCCACGGACGGCCCTTTTGCCGAGGGCAAGGAAGTCGTGGGCGGCACTTTAATCATACTCGCGCCCAACCTCGACGAGGCCTGCGAAATCGGCCGAGGGTGCCCCGGCCTTAACTCCGACATCTCGGTCGAAGTCCGCCGGCTGATGACGGTCCCCGAAAGATTTGCCCGCACGCTGTCTTAGAGTCCGAGTCCGCGCCCTCCAGCCTGTCGGGGAGTGTCCCCCGCTCCTTTGAAAAGCCGTGGGGGCCTGGAATTTCACCGCAATCCGCCTAATTTTGAAAACCAACACACCCGTGAGCCACGACGTCGAGAAGTCGCCCTACCTCCTGATCTTCCACCATCCCGCAGAACAGCGCGCATGTTCTGAGCGGGAAGACTCCGACAACTTTTCCAAGGCGATGGCCTGGATCGACGGACTGAAATCCAAGGGCATTTCGCTGGGAGGTCGCCCTCTCGAATTTGAAGGCCGCGTGCTCCGCCCGAAGGGCGCCCCGCCCATCGACGGTCCTTTCCCCGAGGGCAAGGAGGTGATCGGCGGCACCCTGCTCATCCTCGCCCGCGACCTCGACGAGGCCTGCGCCATCGCCAGCGACTGTCCAGGCTTGAAAGGCGACCTAATCGTCGAAGTCCGCCGCGTGGCGCAGGTCCCCGAAGAATTCAAGAAGGTGCTGTCGTAGGAGACGGCCGCTGCCTCCCCGTTCTCCGGCTCCCTGCATCCGGAGAAGAAGGAAGTCGCGAAATGGGCGATCCAGCGTATCCTCCGTTGAAGGAGGACCCCGTCATGAAACACCTGGCAACGTATGCGAACATGGGCGAAGCGGGATTCGTGCAGAGCATGCTCGAGAGCGAAGGTATCGATGTCCGGGTAAACGACCCGAGGAACATCATCGGTGGCGTGCAGGAGGTGACGCTCGAAGTGGCGGACGAACATTACGACCGCGCCCGGGAAATCGTCGCGCCGATCGCGGCGTCGCACACCGCGGAGGCCGCCAACACCTCCGACGCGATGCCCGCCGCTCACGGCAATCCGTCCGTCGGAATCCTTTCGACCTGCGCCGGGCTCGGATTGCTCGTGGGCGCCGCGGAAATCGTGCTTGTCGACCATGCGGCGGTGCCGGCCCTCGCGTATGCATCCAGGCTCGTGTTCGCCAGCGTCGTCGGGGCATCCGTCGGCCTGGTCGTCGGCCTCTTCGTGTGCCTCCTCTTCCTGCCCGTCTACCGAAGGCTGAGACGTCGGCGAGCGAGACGCAGCTGATCCGGACCGGCCCCCCGGCAGGCCGCTCACGAGACTCCCGTCGGCGCCGCCCCGGGGTGTGAGGCTGATCCGGCTCCGATCCACCCTGCACCGACCGTTAGGGCTGCCCGTACAACGCCTCGATTCCCTCGCGTCGAGCCTGGACATGCAGGCCCTCGATCATCGCGCCGTTCGTCTTGCGCCCAAGCGTATCCAGTTTCATGAGATCATCCATCTCCGTCAGCCGACGCATCCGCTGGTCCTCTTCGTAGAGCGTGCGGGCCTCCACCTCGTTCGGATGCCAGCCGCCAAGGATGCTGGTGAAATCGAAATAGTAGGTGGCGACCTGGATCAGCGGACCTCCGACAGCGCGATAGAGCGGCGAGAGGTAGGTCTTCTCCGCCAATTCTGTCTTTCCCCGGCTCGTGAGCATTTCGCGCGGGTTGAGCTTCTCCCGGCGCGTCGTAACCACCATCTTGGGCATCACGAACACCGGGCCCTGGGTGGATGGTCCAGGGGCCGCTCCCCGGGAGGCCGAACCGGCTTCCGCCGCGGTCGTCTTGGGTTGTGCCTCAAAATGAAACCCCAAGCGCGTGGTAGCCAATGCGTCCTTCGCACCCGCAGCTGGAACGGCCGGCCGCCCGGGGCTCGTTCCAGCTTGCAGACCGACGGTCAGCACAAAACCCAGCAGGGTGTACCGACGAATTCGGGCGGCCGAATCGCCGAGCCGTGAGAAGGACAGCAAGGTCATGGCCGTGGTTGGATAGGGAGGGCTCTTGATTCCGCCGCAGGCCTCCCGGCCCGCGGCAGCGCTGGTTGCACCTCTTCAACCGTATACCTTTGGGCTTGTTCCGCAAACCCCGGTTGATTTCCGGCGCAGTCCGCAGGCCCCGCTAGCGAGTCTCCGGCGTGGCCTCTAGGACGCGCAGGCAACGCCCCTATCACCCCTTCCATCCCCGTGAATTGTCTGCTGTGCTTCGTCTCCGCCAACCCATGCCCTCCCGTCCCTCCCGACCATCGTCCAAGCCCACGAGTATCCGAGCGACCGGCACGCGTTCCCTCGAAACGCTGAGCCACTTCCAATGCGGCGTCTGCCGCAAGTGGTGGTCGGTCGGCGACGCCCCCAAGCGCAACCGCTGGTTCTGCCCCTGGTGCGGACAGCAA
>JAJXYI010000381.1 GCA_021780625.1 bacterium
CACCCACGACAGGTGCATGCCATTGTGCAGCCACCCCGTCAGAGTCACCAGCAGGCCCGACGCAATCACCGCTCCCATGTTCCAACACATGCCCTGCAGGCCCGAGTAGCGCGCCTGGTCCTTCGGCGGCATCGTCGTCATGAATACACCATCCGCCACGATGTCCTGAGTCGCCGAGGCAAAGCCCGTCACCCAGAAGAAGGCCAGCGACACGGAGAAAAAGCTCGGAATCGGAAGCGCGAAGGCCACCAGGCCCAGCGAAGCCATCATCACAAACTCCATCGAAATCACCCAAAACCGCTTGGTCTTGAACGGCTCGAGGAACGGCGACCAGATCGGCTTCAAGACCCACGGCAGGTACAGCTGGCTCGTGTAGATCGCGATCTTCTCCGTCGAGACCCCCATGTTCTTGTAGATGATCGCCGCCACCAGGCCGACCGTCACGTTCGGCAGCCCCATGGCCAGATAGAGGGTCGGTACCCAGGCGAGCGGATGGACAGGCTTCTTTTTTGGGGAGGTCATCGTTTTGGCAGGGGGCGCGAGCATGAGCGGGATGAATTAACCCTAAATCAACCCAATTTTGGGAATCCGTTTTCGGGTTCACACTTCCCGCCCCAGGCCTGGTGGCTCGCTTCTTTTCGTTTTCTTCCAAGGCTCGATTCCGCGGTCAACGGCTAGTTCGTTGCTTCTGTTCCATTCAACCCCCGGATTTTGGATGAATCGAAAACTTCGCTACGGCATGATCGGCGGCGGCCGAGGAGCCTTCATCGGCGCCGTCCATCGCATCGCGGCCGCCATGGACGGCCAGGCCGATCTCGTGGCAGGCGCGTTCTCCAGCGATCCCAAACGCTCCCGCGGCTCCGGCGCCGCTCTGTTCCTCGACCCGGACCGCGTCTACGGCAGCTACGCCGAGATGGCCCGCTCGGAACGCGCACGCCCCGCCGCCGATCGGCTCGATTTCGTGGTGATCGTCACGCCCAACCACGAGCACTTCGCTCCCGCAAAGCTCTTCCTCGAGTCCGGTTTTCACGTGTTCCTCGACAAGCCGGCCACCTTCGACCTCGCCCAGGCACGGCGCCTGCGCTCCGTCGTGCGCAGATCCCGCCGCCTGCTCGTCCTCACCCACAATTACACGGGCTACGCCATGGTCCGCCAGGCACGCCATCTCGTGCAGTCGGGCGAGCTGGGCGCGATCCGGAAAGTCGTCGTCGAGTATCCCCAGGGCTGGCTCAGCTCCGCGATCGAACGCTCGGGACAGAAGCAGGCCTCCTGGCGCACCGATCCCAATCGCAGCGGCGCCGCAGGCTGCATGGGCGACATCGGCACCCATGCCGAGAATCTCGCCCGCTACGTCACGGGCCTCGAGATCGAATCCCTCTGCGCGGATCTCACCACCTTCGTCAAGGGCCGCAAACTCGACGACGACGGCAGCGTGCTGCTGCGCTTTCGCGGAGGCGCCAGGGGCATCCTCCATGCCTCCCAAATCTGCCGGGGCGAGGAAAACGCGCTCGCGCTGCGCGTCTACGGCACGCGCGCCTCGCTCGCCTGGCACCAGGAGCGCCCCGAGGAGCTGCTCGTGCTGCGAGCCAACGCGCCCCGCCAGGTCTTTCGCCGCGGCAACTCCTATCTGTGCGAGAGCGCCCGCGCCGCCGCACGCATCCCCGCCGGCCACCCCGAAGGCTACCTGGAGGCGTTCGCCAATCTCTACCGCGACGCCTTCCGTGCCATCCGCGCCCTCGCCGCGGGCAAACGTATTCCCCGCATCATCGACTTTCCGACGATCGAGGACGGCGTCACCGGCATGGCCTTCATCGAGGCCGTCGTGAAAAGCTCCAGGCATGGAGCCCGTTGGGTCCGAATGCCCCGGTCCTAGGTCCGCCCCCGCACGCCAGCCCGTTCCAGCGCCTCTCGGAACCGCTCGGCCACCGACGCCATGTCGGGGCTGGCGTCCGCCAGCCGGCTGCACAGCGCCTTTGCCTCCATCGCCTGCGCCAGATCCGCCAGCCGCAGCGTCTCCCGTGCGAGCTCCGCCGGCGTGTCCGCCAGCGGTGAGAGCATCTCGTCCCAGCGATAGCCCCGCGCCCCCGCACGCGACGACACCACGGGTATCCGCCACCCCAGCGGCACCGCCAGCTTCGTGCTGCACCCGCGCGCGTAACAGAAAATTGGATTCGTGAAGCAGCACCACGTGGCCGCCTCCTTCTCCATCTCCTCGTCGCTCAGCGGCCCGAGGTAGTCGATGAACCGATGTCGCGCCGCCAGTTCCCCCCCCTTCTCCCTCGGCGATCCGATCAGCCGAAGCCTCAATTTCCCGGCGCCCTGCCGGCCAATCTCCCCGCACAGCAGCTCCAGGCCCTCCAGGTTCGGCGCATGCACCAGGGTCGCCACGTGCCCGACCCGCCCGTCAACCGGCTTCCACTCCAGCGGAGCGAAGTCCACGGCCCTGGGCAGAAGCACGACGTCGCGCGCTCCAAGCCAGCGCGCAATCCACTGGTCGGTCTCGGACAGGCAGAAGGTCACGTCGTAGGTCCGATGCTGCCGCATCTCCTCGAACAGCTGCCGGCCCAGCCACCACGACTCCCATGCGCCGCCCGGCCGACGCCCATTCCTGTCGCCGCGAAATCGCGCGTAGTGCAGGAAGTCGCTGCTGTCCAATCCGTGCGACAGCATCGCCACGCGCACGTCCGAGGGCAGGCGCGATGCCAGGTCCGCGGCAAGCGGTCCCGGCTCGACCTGGTTGAGGAACAGCCAGCCCGCATCGCTCGTTTCGAAGGCCCTCAGGCAGTCGCTATAGGCACGCTTGGGAAGGAAGTCGTGGTAGGGACGCCGGAAGAGGCGCCGCCGGAGCTTCGTCCCCAGGCTCTGGTCCACGTCGTAGGGAAGCAGCTCCACCTCGAACCCCGCCAGACGCGCCACGTCCAAATACTCCCGCGTACAGCGCTGCACTCCACCGCCGCCGGGCGTCAGGGCGTAGCTCGCCGAGGAAAACAGGGCTTTGCGAAGGTTGCGGGTCATGGAAACGGACCGGATACCAGACGGTTCAAGGCAGCTCCGCAACCCATCGCTGCAGCCCCTAGCCGCGCTTCGGATTGAGCCGGTCGCGAAGGCGCTTCGCCAGCTTCCAGCCCAGCAGCCGCGACAGCCTCTGGAACGCCGGTCCCGCCGGCATCGGGCGCGCCGAGCCCCCAAGTCTGCGGCATTCGCGCTCGGCCTGCCTGCACAGATCGGGTCTTCCCGGGTACAGCTCAAAGGCCGCCCACTTCCACGCGTAGGCCGCCGCCGCCACGCTGCGGCTCGAGCTGTCCGCCGCCAGCAGGCGCTCGACGATCAGCCGGTTCGCCAGGAACATCGACTCGAGGGAACGCGAGTCCTTCCTGCGGCTAAGACTGCCCTTCAGCCCAGAGCGGTAATAGACCCGCGACCCCGGGCAGTAGAGTATGCGTTTCGCCGCCAGCGCCACCCGCGCGAAATATTCGCCGTCGTCGTTGAGCGTGATCCGCT
Organism: bacterium; assembly: GCA_021780625.1. Next base: position 3,502 of record JAJXYI010000381.1, read on the forward strand.
CGTCCCAGGGCCCCGCCCGGTCCAGCAGCGCCCGGGGCGCCAGCCACGCCGCAGGCTGCATCATCGCCGTCGCCTCGAAAAACACCTGGAGAAACTCCACGCCATCCATGTCACGGTGATTTGGATACTCTCCGAATTCAGCCCCATCTGGATCCCCCTCGAAGCGCCCCCACTCGCCCGACGCGAGGTGGTCCGGCCCCGCCACCTCCAGCCGCCGCATCTGGATCTCGATCTTTTCCGGATGCAGCAGATCGTCGGCATCCAGGAACTGGATGTAGTCCCCGCCCGCCTCGCGCAGGCCGCGGTTGCGCGCAGCGCTCGCCGACCGGTTCTCCTGCGCGATCACCTTCACCCCGGGCAGCAGCGCATAGCTGCGGACGATCTCCAGGCTGCGATCACGCGATCCGTCGTCGACGACGATGATCTCCTTGTTCCTCCAGGTCTGCCCCACCGCCGAATCGAGGGTCTGCGCTATCCACGGCTCGGCGTTGTAGCAGGGTATGATGATCGATACGAGGGATTGGCTCATCGCGGGGCAATTCAGCTCCACCACCCAGCCTAGAAAACGCCCTTACTCTGCACCAACAAATTCCGTCCACCCGGCTCAGTAAGCCTGACGCCGGCCGCCCGTGCACTCGTAGGTCAGGTTGGTCACACTCGACCTGAGGTTCCGCTCCCCTCCGCCCGAACCGCTCGATTCGCGCTCCTGCCTCGTCACCAGCAGCCTGCCCCCGGTAACCATGAACCAATAGCGTTCCCGTTCGCTCGTCTCAAACGTGATCACCAGCAGCGCCCGACCCCTGGCGGTCAGTTTCATGTCTGCCGCGAGCGGTATTCCCGTCGCATCCGTCCAGATCCGCTCCGTGAAGTCCGCCTGTTTCACGTACTTCCTGTCGTGGACGTTCAACTTGGGTTTTAGCCGCACCGTCAGCAGCCGCGCCGGCCTACCCTCGAACAGGGTGCCCGCATCGCTCACCAGCTGCGCCCCCTCCAACCCCCGCTGCAGCCTCTGAGCCGCATGGAAGTAGTCGTAGACACGTTCCGCATCCAGGGTTTGGAGGATGTGCCGCGTCGGAGTGCGGATCTCCGGATTGCGCGCATGGGCCTCGAGTTCCGCGGACGCGGTGGCGAGGACGCGCTTGGCCCAAAAAAGACTCAGGCCCGTCGGTCCCTCCTCCGCCACCACCGAGGCCTTCCCGCGCTCCTCCGCCGCCGCGTCCCCTTCCCGGCTCGTGAACGCATACTCGACCACCGCCCGCACCGGCTGCGTGCCGTCCAGCCCTGCCAGGCGCGCCCGAAGCGCATCCAGGGCATTGGCCCGCAGGAGCGGAGTCAGGACAAGGAAAAGCACGAGCAGTCGCATGATCGATTTCAGACCTGCCATCCTGGCCGAGGCTCCCTCCGAGGCGACCTTCCGTTTTTCCACATACGAAACTTCGTTGCCCGCCCCTCCGCTTTGACTTGTTTGGTCCCATGCCCGCTCCGACCCCTCATCCCAACGATCCCCTTCACGGCGTAACGCTCGAAGCCGTCGTCACCGAGCTGGTCGCCCGTCATGGCTGGGATCAGCTCGGACGCATGATCGAGATCCGCTGCTTCACCCACAATCCCAGCGTCAAATCCAGTCTCACCTTCCTCCGCAAGACCCCCTGGGCGCGAAAGAAGGTCGAGGAACTCTACCTCCGCGGATTGGATTGAGGTCGACGCGGCGGGGCAGCGACATCCCTCCGACGATCGACCTCACACCGAGGCGCTGCGGCGAAACAGGGCGTTCACGTACGCCAGGCGCAGCGGGTTGTCCCAGACCACCTGGTCGTAGACCGCGACGAGACGAAGGTCGTGCCCGCCCAACTGCGCCTGCAACGTGGCAAGCGGCGTGTGAATTGTATCCGAGGGATCCAGCGTCGCCTCCACGAATACCCAGTCGACGAGTCTCGACTCCAGAGTCGCACGCGCCCCGTCGATGATGCGGGTCTCATAACCCTCTGCGTCGATTTTCAGCAATGAAATCCTCTCGATACGCTCCGAAGCGACAACCGCGTCGAGCGTGGTCAGATCAATCTCCTCCACTCCGACTTCGCCGCCCGTTCCATCGGGCCTCCCTTCGATACGATGCGTCTGCGAATCGCTTCCGAGGTGGATCAGGGCCCTGCCGTCCGACCCTCCCAACGCGGTGTGAAAACACCGGACCCCTTCGAGCCCGGCCACCCTCCGCATCAGATGTTCGAAATTCGCCGAAACCGGTTCGAAACTGAACACGCGCGCCGATGGATACCGTTCCTTCAGCAAAAACGCGGTCTCTCCCCGGTGGGCACCGACGTCGAAGATCACTCCGTCTTGAGGGAAGCCCAGGCGTTCCAAATCAAGAAACAGATCCGACCCGTAGGACATGCCTCTGCTTTTCCTCAAAAAAATGCCACACGAGTCCAAGAAGTTCTTACACCGATTCTTGAAGCCGGAAAGAAGCATGGCGAAGAGGTGTCCGATTCCTTCGCCGAACCCAAGTCAAAATCCCCGCGGCAGACACCCCGGGCGATCACCTCAGCTCCCGGCGGCCCCAAGCGCCGCTGCCTGGGCGAGCAGCGGATTCAGGTATCCGGGGCGCAACCTGGCGAGTTGGCGGCCTGGCCAGCGGGACGGCTCCTCGTTGTACGGTCGAATCGAGTCCAGTGCCTTTTCCAGGCTGGCCCCCGAAGGCGCCGTGTACCTCCAAAGATCAATCCCCAGCCCCCGCGCCAGCCTCGCCAACCGGAGCTGCGCCTGCAGGTTGAAGACGCTGTAGCTCAGCGCATCCTGCCGGGCCAGTTCGAGCGGCTGGCTCCCATCAGGAGCGATCTGCCAGGCGATTCGCCGTTCGTCCTCCAGGCAAAGCGCCCGCGCCTCGTCGTCACGCCCCAGATACCGCGCGATCGCCACCGCCTGCACCAGGTACCAGCTGCCGTGGTTGTTCCTCGCTTCATGTTCGCGGCGCGCCTGCGGAGAATGATCGAGCCATTCGTCATAGCGCATGAACCAGCGCCGTACCGCCGACTCCTCCGCGGGGGTCAGCGCCGGCGAGCCGTGCAGCAGCCGAAGGGCATCCACCACATCCGCAAGCCCCCGCGCATCCAGCACGCCCGTCGGGTTCCCCCGGTTGTGGTTGTGGCCCAGGCGCACCTGTCCGTAGTCCAAATTCGGATTCATGCGTGTGGCCGGCGTCAGCAGCCACGCCCGTATCCAGTCGCCCGCCCGGCGCGCACAATCCGTGCGATGTTCCTGACTCCACGCCAGTGAAAGCAGCGACACCTCCCCGACAAACCGTCCCAGCCGGCCGCGGTCCCCCTGGTTCACCTGCTCACCGTTCACCCGTCCGTCGTGCCGGAGAAAGGGAAGCCCGCCGGGACGCGCCGGATCGGGCCAGAAATACCGCGCGTAGCTCACATAGTCGTGCGGGTCTCCCGTCGGCGACGGACCCGGTTTGTCCACCACCGTGAGCAGCGGAGCCCGCAGCGCCTTGCGCACTGCCAGCTCCATTTTTGCAGGCGGCGGCGCGTCCAGATCCACAAGCAAGGGCTTCGGCGCCACCGCCGTCGGAACCGGGGAACCATACACCGAAAGAGTCAGAGCCAGCCCCACGCCGGCGAGCCGGATCGGGATCCGGGAACAGACGTGGCGGCAGCGCGGCTTCACGGTCTCCCGTCCCCGGGGGCGCTGACGCGAAACCAGGCGAAGTCCGCCGAGGACGTCGGGGCAGGACTCCGGCCGTCGGCAAACAGCCCCATCGCCGCCCCCACCCAGCGCCCCTGGGTCGCTGTGAATTCGTCACCAAGGGTCCGATACGCCTCGTCGCCGCAGCGGTAGGCAAAGCGGCAACGGCCTCCCTCAGCGACGACGAGACGGAGCGTGACCTGCCCGGACGGAACCGGCGCGCTTGCGACGACCGCCTCCGCGTGACCCGAATCCGCGCCGCGGCAAACCGTCTCCACGACCTCGAATCCCGAGGCCGTCCGTCGCAGGCCCACCCAGGCATAGTCCATGCCCAGCATGATCAGGCCGGCGCGGTCCCCCACCCCGGCCGAAGAGAAGTCGAGTTTGGTCGACACGACGAAGGCAGCCGCCGGAAGCTTCTGGAGGAGCAGATAGGGAGCTGTCCACAGATTCGGAGTCGCCGCGACCTGCGAGTGCAGGCTCAGGCGGCCAGGCCGTTGGGTCAGTGAATAGCGCCCTGGGACCGGATTCGACGTCCACTGCCACTGGGGCGCCAGGTCGAGCGAGTCGAACTCGTCGCTCGTCGCCGGCTCCGCCCGGGGCTGCGGGGGCACCGCCGGCTTTGTGTGGACGAGCACTGGCTCCCCCACACCGCCACCACTGGGAACCTTCCCAATCACGGGCCAGCCGTCCCGCCAGACCACCGGCTCGAGGTGCACGACACGGCCGTACACGCCCCGATCCTGGAAATGGAGAAACCACCATCCTCCCTCCGGGGTGTCCACCAACGCACCCTGATGCGGCCCATTCACGGCCGTGGTCCCCTGCGCGAGCACACGGCGCTCCTCGTAGGGCCCTCGGATCGAGCGCGAGCGAAACACGGCCTGCCAGCCTAACGTCACGCCGCCCGCCGGCGCGAAAATGTAATACCAGCCGTCGCGTTTGTAGAGTTTCGGCCCCTCAAGCGTCGAGTACCCCGGAAGCTTGTTGCCGTCCACCACCACACCCAGATCCTCCGCCACGCTGCGCCCGTCGGGCGCAAGGCGCAGGAGCGTCAGTTCGTTGTTGATCCCCGCCCGGCTCTTCGCCCAGGCATGGATCAGGTAGACGTTTCCATCGTCGTCCCAGAGCGGACAAGGGTCGATGAGCCCGCGGCCCGGAGCCACCAGGATGGGCTCGCTCCACGGACCGCGCGGATTCTCCGCGGTGACCAGATAGATCCCTCGGTCGGGATCGGGGTAGTAAATCCAGTAACGACCATCGTGATACCGTATCGCCGGCGCCCAGACTCCGTCACCGGGATGCGGCACGTGGAAGTCCGCCTCCGGCACGAGGTGCTTCAGGGCATGCCCCGCCAGCTCCCAGTTCACCAGGTCGCGGGAGTGCAGCAGGGGCAGGCCAGGCACGCGGTCGAAGCTCGACGACACAAGCCAGTAGTCTCCGCCCACCCGCACCGCGTCCGGATCCGAATAGTCCGCATTCAACACCGGATTGCGATACGTGCCGTCGCCACGATCCGGCACCCAGGCCGGATGCGCGGGGATAGGCTGCCCGTCAAATGCCTCCGCCAGCGGCACACCCAGCCGCTTGAGCCCCTGCACCGCCAGCGCCGCCACCATGCGGGCTCCGGTCTCGCGCAGATGCGTGTTGTCCGTTCGCCCCTTCGGAAGCAGCGGCTGCTCCCCGGGGCCAAAGATCATGTAAAGTCGCTTCGACCGCACCGGCCCCAGCCTCGTGACAAGTCCCCGGGTCAGCGCCTCCATGTCCAGTAGGGGCACCTTGTCCTCCGCCGCCACACGCCGCACCGCGTCGAGATAGGCCCCATGCGTGTCCTTCAGATGTCCCGACGCGTCCCAGGCCCGCCTGACGATCGGAGTGGCGAGGATCGGATGTGCCCCACGCTCCCGCACGTCCTTGACGAAGGTGCGCAGTCGCGCGGGAAACCCGTTCTGCGGATCGCTGTAGCGCGTCGGGTCCTTCGACTTCTCGTCATTGTGCCCAAACTCGACCAGCACCCAGTCGCCTTTGTGAAGCTGGGCCAGCAGCTGCCGCCACAGCCCCTCGTCGCGAAACGACTTCGCACTGCGGCCGTTGACCGCATGGTTCACCAGCCGCCAGGGCGGCCTCACAAACTCGCGCAGCAGCTGCCCCCAGCCCCGCTCGGGAAACGCCAGGTCCGGCTTGTCTGCCATTGTCGAGTCGCCAGCCAGATGCAGCGTCGGCCGCGGATCCGGATCCCATCCATCGGTGCCAGCCAGCACCGCCTCCGGCGTCAGCCCCGCCGCCGCCCCGGACTCCAGCCGCCGCTCCCATTTCACCCGGTGCGTGAGGTCCGCTCCCGGGCCCGAGTTCTCGAACTCGGCGTAGCGGGTCGTGTGATGCGCCTCAGGCTTTTTCCAGTCGAACCAACCCTCCGGCCGCACCACGTCGCTCATGTGGGTGCGCAAGAACACCACCGACGCATAGTCCCGCCAGGGACGCCCGAGATAGGTTTTCACCCCCGGAGCGCCAGTGATGTCGCAATCCGCAAAAACAAAGCCGTGGGCCTGCCCCTTCGGCGTGGACGCCGCCGTGATGTACCCGTCGCGCAGGCAGTGAATGTCGCAATGGTCGAAATAGGCCGTCGCTCCGCCAAAGATGAAGTCCACATGCCCCTCGATGGTGCAGTGCTCGAAATACTGACGCCCGCGGTTCGCCAGGATCGTGTCCTGCCATCCCAGAAAACGGCAGCCGCGGAACACGACGCGGTCCGCATCCACACGCAGCGCCAGGGCCTGGCCCACCGGGCCCGCACCGTTCGCGATCGTGAGATTGCGCGCCTCGAAGCCGTCACCGTCGACCTGCAGGGTCGGCGTGCGAAAGGTGCCGATCGGCTTGCCGTCGGGCCCGGCCGTGTGCGCATTCAGGCTGTAGGTCACGATCGTCCTCGAGGCATCCTCGCCCTCGAGCAGGATGTTGCCCCGCTCGCGTTGGACGTAGACGCGTTCATGATACACGCCCGGCTTCACAAGGATGACCCAGCGCGGGCCCGCCTGCCTCGAGGGCGGAACCCCGTTGATGGCCTGTTGGATCGAGGTGTACTGGCCGGTCCCGTCCGCGGCGACGACGGCATCCGGCGAAGGCAGGGCGTAAACCGACGCCAGCGTGCATAGGCCGGCGATCAGGAGATGGAGGAACTTGGCTGGTGAGTTCAAAACATGAGGCGGGTTGAAAGGGCGAATTCGCGATCGGCTCCCACACGCGCATTGCTGGCCAGCAAATCGCGGTTGAACGCGTTTCGTACAAAAAGGGTCACCGCCAGGATCCGTCCTTCCCTGCGCCAGGTGTAGCCCAGCTGGGCCGACGCAAGCGTATACCCCGGATAGGCCAGATAGGCGCGGGTGACCGTCTCGTACGTGGCGACGAATCGACTGAGCACCTGCAGCCCCAGCCCCGCGTTGAAGCCCGAGACGGGGGCGGACGGACGGTATAGCATCCGCAGGGTGCCGGTGAATGCCGGCATGCGCGCCAGCGGCCGCCCAACCTCCTCCGGCAATGACGGCGAGCGCGTGGTCACCGCCCTCACAAAAACCGTCTTCAGGCCCACGGTCAGCGAGGCCAGCGGCTGCCAGCGCACCTGCAGCCTCCCCCCGGTGAATCGCTCCTCCGCGGGACTGCCGTATTGGGGCTGGGTCTGAGCGGCATCCGCCACGGGATCGTCGTACAGAGGATTCCGGCGCGCGATGTTCCGGTTCATCAGCACGAACCCGGCCCCGTTTGCATCCCATTGATGGTTCGCCGAGCGCGCCTTCAGTCCGAACTCGTAGCCCATCGTCGTCTCGGCCGGCTCGATGCGCCCCGTGCGACCGTCGATCTTCACGGAGGGATCAAAGGCCGTGCTTGTGCTCGCGAACGCCAGCAGGCGCTCGTCGACGATCTGAACGTTGACCCCGGCAAAGTGGCTTATCTGCGATGGACTTCCGTTGTAACGGGGAAACGCCGCCCCAGGTTTCCGGTCGGTGATTGCCAGGTCCACGCCGTCGTAGCGCAGCCCCGAGGTGAACACCCAGCGCCCACCCCGGGCCGCCAGGCGGTCGCTGAGTTCCGCAGCCGTGTAGTCCGCCCGCTCGAAGCGGTCCGTCTTGATATCGCTGTAGACCGCCGGGCTGTAGTCGGGCCGAAAATAGTCGGGCGCGTAGGGATTGAACTGTCGCACGTCCAGCGGAAGCGCGTTGCGTTCGGCGCTCGTGAGCGCGCTCTCCTGGAGTCCGTAGTCGCCACGCGTGAAACTCAGCGAGGCCAGCAGCTTGTGCGGCACGCCCAGCACCTGCCCCCGAAGCGTGGACTCGAGATGCGCCGCCGTCGCCTCCTGCGGCTGCACGATGTGCCGCGGTTCGCGCGTCCCCTCGAACATCCCAGTGTCCAGCGACAGCACCGCGCTGGTGAAACGATCCTGGGTGATCCGCCGCCACCAGGTCTCCACGCCCGCCCTCAACGAGAGATTCGGCGTGGGCTGGCTGTCCACCATCAGCCCGATCGTGGAACTGCGGCGCTTGATTCCCGCATCGGGTCCGTTCGCGTTGAACAGCGCCAGCGGCAGGTACGGCCCCGCAATCTTTCCGCCACCCTCCGGCCTGTAGTCGGGGATGCCCGGGGCCGCCAGCGCCTTCACGTCCTGAAAATCGCCCGTGAGCATCGCACTCAGCCGGCGCCCCGCCCGCCATGTCAGCCCCGTGTTGAAAGATCGCACCGTCATGCGGGAATAATCCTGGGGCCCCGTGCGCTGGAACCAGTTCGTCGACACCCGCTGCCAGAGATGCTTCGGCACCACCGCGCCCGTCTCCTCGAACGATCCCTGCAGCCGCTCATGCGTCGAGGCCATCGCTCCGATGCGGATCAGGTCGCGCGACAGCGGGCGCGCTGTCATGTAGTTGCGAATACCTCCTGGCGCCGCCCGCCCCATCACGGGCACCAGCGGCCCCTGGATCACGATCGTGCGCGCCGTGTTCAGCGTCTCGGGCATGCCCAGCTCCACGAATCCGTTGCGCAGCGCCGGCGTGGGAAATCCGCGCAGCCTCGCCTGCTCCTCGCCCATCGCACGCTCGACCGGAGTCGCCCCGCTCGCGATCGACAGCGCATCGTCGGTGTCGGCGTCGAGTTCGTCGTCAAGTTCGGGATCGAGCGACTGCGTGAGCTGGTTGGCAAAGGGCGAATCCTGCATCTCCTCGTCGGCCGACCCCATGCCCGTCTCGTCGTACGAATCGTCGCCATCCGACTGCGCGGAGACCTGGAACCGATCCATCGCGACCGCCGGCGCCTCCACCGGGCCGGAACCTGCGGCCGTCTGTCCCCAGGCCCGCCGCGGGCCCGCAAACCCGCCCAGTGCCAGCAAAATCAGGACGGCGCCCACCCGGCCCGCCGCCGGCGCAACGGCCCTCACCCCACTCCCGCGGAGTCGGTCTTGGTCAGTCATGGTCACATCACTTCTTCACGCCCGACCCCTGCCACTTCGCAGCCCAGCGCGGATAATCATGCCCCAGCAGGTTCGCCGGTGCCTCGGAATACCAGCGATAGCCGGCCCGCCGCTCGGGCTCGACCTCCGCCAGCGAATAGTGGATGCGCGTGTCCCGCCCGCCAAAGATGGGACGGTTCGTGTCGATCTCGTAAAATCGCGCCCAGACCGGCGGGGCGGACGGATCGGCCACCACACGTTTGTCAAAGCCATGCGGCAGGTCCGGCGCAGCAATGCTCTCAACCCGGATGCCCGTGAGCTTCGACCGCTCAAACCAGGCGACGGCCGCGTTCACACTCGCGATGACTTCCGGCGAAGGATGCCGCACGCCCATCAGAAAACGCACAATCCCCACGCTCTCGTAGCCCGAAAGCGATTCGTGTTCGTACGCCCGGGCCGGCACCGGCTCGAAGGTCTTCTCGTCATGCTGCGCGCACCACACCGTCTTCACTCCATGCACCTCGATCTGGCAGCGCAGGATGCACGCGATGCCCCTGTCGACCGCCTTCGCCGCCCTCGCCCGGAGTTGCTGGGACGCCCATTGGAACGGGGGATTCCCGCGTTCAACATCGCGCAGCAGGTTCAACACCCCGACCATCGCGTCGTCGTTGAACGTGATGTGGGTGTAATAGCCCGGGATGAGCGGATAGAACTGCGGCCAGCCTCCGTTGGCATACTGGGCCTCGAAGAGGTAGTGGAGCCCCCTGAGCACGGCATCGCGATAACGCGGGTCGGGCCGCGCCGCGTCGACGGTCGCCAGAAACCGGATCTCGGTGTACGTGGCACTGTTGTCGATCGTCGACGCCGACACGTCCTCGCGGTCGAACGCGTGAGGTCCCGGGGGCCGGGTCATGTCGTGATTCTTGGGCCAGCCGCCCGACACCCGCTGATACAGCAGCACGTCGTCGGCGATCCGACGCGCCTCCGGCGTGTCGTACCATTCCGGCTGCTGCTGCAGGACGTCGTTCCACCGGACCGCCGCGCCCGCGGGAATCGCGAGCGCAAGGCCGAAGGCCGCCAGGCTCAGCAGGGAGCTTCTCATGCCGGATGAAATCAGAGTTTCACGGGCTCAAACCTCGGCGCGAACAGTTGC
>JAJXYI010000281.1 GCA_021780625.1 bacterium
GGTTCGTGGGTCGGCGGTGCGGCAGACGGCCCTGGAGCGCGCAGACCAGGGCGATCATCAGCAGGGTCGCCAGGCCGTACATCGCCCGCCAGCCGAGGCGATCGCCGACGAATCCGGCGAGCGTACGCGCAAGGAGGATACCGCCCAGCAGGCCCGTCATCATCACGCCGACCGTGTGCCCGCGCCGTTCGGGCGGCGAGAGCTCCACCGCAAACGGGATGAGGATCTGCGACGCCATCGACGTGACGCCCACGAGCAGGTTGCCCGCGATGAACAGGCCCAGGGTCGGCGCCAGCGCCGTCAGTGCGAGCATGCCTGCGCAGAGTCCGATGATGGTCTGGACGAGGCGCCGGCGCTCAAGGATGTCGCCGAGTGGGAGGAGGAGCAGCAGCCCGAGGCCGTAGCCGGCCTGCGAGGCCATGGCCACCCAGCCGACCTGCGCGGCGCTCGCGTGGAAGTACGAGGCGATGTCGCCGAGCAGCGGCTGGTTGTAGCAGACGTTGGCGACGCAGACGCCGCAGGAGGCGGCCATCAGCCAGAGGGTGCGGCGTGAGAGGCCGGTGTCGGCCGGCGCCTGCGTGAGGGAAGCGGTGGTGGAATTCGCGTCCATGATGAGCGGGTTCGGAGGGTTGGGTCTCAGGCCTTGTCCGGGAGCGGCGCCGCTACAGGCGCGGGCGCGGACTTGCGCAACCCGAGGCGCTCGAGGACCGAGTAGAACACGGGAGTCAGGAACAGTCCGAAGACCGTCACGCCGATCATCCCGGAGAACACCGCGACGCCCATGGCCCGGCGCATCTCGGAGCCGGCGCCGTGGCTCACCACCAGCGGGAATACGCCGGCGATGAAGGCGATCGAGGTCATCAGGATCGGACGCAGCCGGAGACGCGACGCCTCGATGGCGGCCTCGCGGATGCCCCGGCCTTCTTCACGCAGCTTCAAGGCGAATTCCACGATCAGGATCGCGTTCTTGGCCGCGAGACCGATCAACACGATCAGTCCAATCTGGGTGAATACGTTGTTGTCTCCATGCGTCACCCACACGCCGATGAAGGCGGAGAGGAGCGCCATGGGGACGATCAGGATGACCGCGAACGGGAGCCTGAAGCTCTCGTACTGGGCCGCGAGGACCAGGAACACGAGGAAGACGCTCAGCGGGAAGATGTAGACCGCCGTGTTGCCGGCGATGATACGCTGGTAGGTGAGCTCGGTCCAATCGAGCGCCATGCCCTTTGGCAGGTTCTGCGCCGCGAGCTTGTCCATCAGTGCCTCCGCCTGGCCCGAACTGGTACCGGGTGCCGGGGCTCCGTTGATCTCCGCCGCCGGGTAGCCGTTGTAGCGCATGACCCGGTCGGGGCCGTAGGTCTGGTGCACCTTCACCAGCGACCCGAGCGGGACCAGCTGGCCCTCGGCGTTGCGGGTGCGGAGCTGAAGGATGTCGTCCGGTCGTTCGCGATATTTCGCATCGGCCTGGGCGATCACCTGGTAGGTGCGCCCGAAGCGGTTGAAGTCGTTCACATACAGCGAGCCCAGGTTGATCTGCATCGTGTCGAAGATGTTCTGGAGCGGCACGCCCATCGCCTTCGCCTTGGTGCGGTCCACGTCGACGCGGAGCTGCGGGGTGTTCACCGTGAAGCTGGAGAACAGTCCGGTGAGTCCGGGCGTCTGCGAGCCCTTGGCGATCAGGTGCTGCGTGGCGTCGTAGAGCGCGTCGAGTCCGTTGTCGCCGCGGTCCTCGACGTAGGCCTTGAATCCGCCGATGGTGCCGAGTCCCTGCACGGGAGGCGGCGGAAAGATCGCAATGTACGCATCCGGGATCCGGTTGAACTCCTGCTGGAGCTGCTGCGCGATCGCCGGGCCGGAGAGTTCCGCCGTGCGGCGCTGGTCGAAGGGCTTCAGCGTGACGAATACGATGCCGCTGTTCGTCGAGTTGGTGAACCCGTTGATCGAGAGTCCGGGGAACGACACCGCGTTGGCGACGCCCGGATGCTTGAGCGCGATCTCGCCCATTCGGCGGATCACCGCGTCGGTGCGGTCGAGCGAGGCGGCCGCCGGGAGCTGTGCAAAGGCGACCAGGTACTGCTTGTCCTGGGTGGGCACGAAGCCGGTCGGCGTCTTTTGGAACAGTTCACCTGCCAGGCCCAGCAGCCCGAGGTAAACGACGATCGCCAGCACGGAAACCCGGAGAAGCCGGGAGACGCCGGCGGAGTAGCGCTCGCCAGCCCAGGCGAAGAAGCGATTGAACGGACGGAAAAACCAGCCGAACGTGAAATCCATCGCGCGCGTAAGCCAGTCCTTCGGCGCATGGTGGTCCTTCAACAGGAGCGCGCTCAAAGCGGGGGAGAGCGTGAGGGAGTTGAACGCCGAGATGACCGTCGAGATCGCGATCGTCATCGCGAACTGCTTGTAGAACTCGCCCGTGAGTCCGCTGATGAACGCGGTCGGGATGAACACGGCCGACAGCACGAGTGCGGTCGCGATGATCGGGCCGGTCACCTCGCGCATTGCCTGGCGGGTCGCCTCCATCGGTGTGCGACCGAGGCGGATGTTTCGCTCGACATTCTCCACCACGACGATCGCGTCGTCCACCACGATGCCGATGGCCAGCACCAGGCCGAACAGCGAGAGCGCATTGATCGAGAACCCCAGCGCGAGCATGGCCGCGAAGGTGCCGACGAGCGACACGGGCACGGCCACAAGCGGGATGATCGAGGCGCGCCAGGTCTGGAGGAAGAGGATCACGACCAGCACCACGAGCACGATCGCCTCGAACAGCGTGTGCACGACGGCCTCGATCGAGCTCCGCACGAAGACCGTCGGATCATAGACGATGTCGTACTTCAGCCCCTGGGGAAAATTCTTCGACAGCTCCTTCATCGTCGCGCGGACCTCGTTGGACGTGGCGATCGCGTTGGAGCCCGGGAGCTGGGCGATCGGCAGCGCCACCGCGGCTTTGTTGTTGAGCAGGGAGCGTAGCGCGTAGGAGTCGGCTCCGAGCTGGATGCGGGCGACGTCCTTCAGCCTCACGATTTCGCCATTCGAACCCGTTTTCACGATGATGTCGCCAAACTGCTTCTCGGTCTTGAGCCGGCCCTCGGTATTGATGAGCAGCTCGGTGTCCACGTGGCGTCCGGTGGGCTCCTGTCCGACCGCGCCGGCGGCCACCTGGACGTTCTGCTCGCGGACTGCGGCGACCACGTCGGAAGCGGTCAGGCCCAGGGATGCGAGCTTGTTCGGATCGATCCAGATCCGCATGGCGTAGTCGCCCGAGCCGAAGACGCGCACCTCACCGACGCCGTTGAGACGGGCCAGCACGTCGCGCACCTGGAGCGTCGCATAATTGCGCACGTAGATGTCGTCGTAGCGGCCGTCGGGCGCGCCCAGCCGCACGAC